>JALURI010000173.1 GCA_027016965.1 Geoglobus sp. | reverse complement strand
TTTTCTTCTCCAGAACATAAAAAAGGAATTGAACCTTATTTTAATCATTTTACAATCACAAATTTACCTCTCCTTTTCCCGTAACGGGATTGAATCTCATAAAAATAGACTCCCTTTTTCTTTTTGAAAATAAAAGTAGAGAGCCCAGAAAGATACCCTAAATTTACATTTTGAATATTCCGACCCATAACATCAAAAAATTTTATTTTCAAATCACTTTTATCGGGTATCTTAAATACAAAATTCATTCCTCCTGAAACAGGATGTAGAGATATATTAAACTTATAAGGTAAATCAGGATTCTCTGAGACAGAGACTCCGCTTATATAAAATCTCCAAATATCCGACCATATACTTTCATTACCGGCATTATCCACAGCCTTTACATGCCAATAATACATCGTATCAGCAAGTGTGATTGTTTCTGTATAAGACGTATCCTGTGTTTCTCTGATAATAGAATTATAGAAATTCACATTATTCGCATATTCAATAACATAATTTCTTATACCCGAACCAGCATCACCTGAAGGATGCCAGATGAACGTTACGTTGTATGAGTTAATCACAGAATCATTGGAGGGAGATATAAGTACAGGAGTTGAAGGGGGGGTATTGTCAGAAGGATAGAGAAACTTGCCTTTTATTCTTGAAGTAAAGACAGGTTTATTATTTACTGAATCTACAACCTGCGATGAATACAGAAATAAAATTTGAGAACTTCTCGAAAGCCCATGAGCAACAACAGGAGGTCCTCCTCTATTTTCTGTACCTCCTGCAAGGGTAAATTCCGTAAGCACATTTCCTGCTGTATCCACAACTGCAGTCTTTATATCATTGAAATCTATATAATCGGTAAATCCTATCCAAGAGACAACATAATTCTGGCCATCAAAGGTAACAGAAGGAAATCTATCCCATCCACCCGAGCTTATTTTTATCCCCGAAGGATCGAGCACTGTCCCATCTTGCGAAATTCTTGATCCATAAATATCAATAACCCAGTACTGACCTGTGTAACTCATATCATGCCACACAACAAAAACATTAATCCCGTCAAAGGCAAGAGCAGGAGCTTCCTGAGTCCATGTAGCAGTAGTAACAGGAATACCCGTAGTGTCCAGAACAGTTCCATCAGGCAATACCCTTGCAACATAGATGTCAGCATAATTAGAACCTGATCTCATATCACTCCATGCAACAAAATAATAGGACCCTGTAAATATAACAGCAGGTTTATACTGATCATAAGGTGCATCCGAAATAATAATAGGTATATTATCAATTACATTTCCGCTCTGATCTACTCTTACTCCGTATATATCATAATCAGTTCCATTATAATGTCCAAAAACAACCAAATAATTTGTGCCATCAAAGGCTATATCAGAATAGAATTCGTCATTTCCTGATTGATAAATGAGAATACCAAAAGGATCCAGAACATCGCCATTTTGAGAAACTCTTGTCCCGAATACATCCCACTGTCCGTATCTTGAATCATTCCACACCACAAAATAATTTGTGCCATCAAAGGCTACACGCGGGAATACTTGTTGATTCGGGAGAGCACTTATAGGAAATGCAAAGGTATCAATCAAATAGCCGTCTTTACTTATTCTTGAACCAAAAATGTCCCAGTTATTGTTCCTGTAATCGTGCCAGACGCAAAAGAATTTGTCTATACCGTTAAAGGTTACATGAGGCCAGTATTGTTCATTACCTGACCGGGAAATAAGCTTTCCCTGCGGGTCAAGCACATTTCCATCTGTTGCAACTTCAGTCATATAGATGTCATATCCACTATAAGAGTTACGTATATCCTCCCATATTACTATATATTTACCATCATGGAATAATACCACAGGTCTTGCCTGTGTGTTTTCTTTCTCATTTATAGGAATATCAGTCAAAACAGGACTAAGATTTGTATCAATGAGCGCACCTTTAATATTTATATCTGTTGAAGTCCATTCTTCGTAAGCAAGCAGAAAATTGACCCCATCAAAATCCACAGAAGGCTCCCACCAGTGAGAAACCCCGTAACCAGGAAAAGGAATCACAGTGGTAAAAGGAACAACCTCATTACCTCCGGTATCAATAACTACTCCTACCCATCCGCTCTTAACAAAAATATCCTCTACATTTGCAAAAAGGTAAACCTTGTTATTATGAATTGCAACATCAAAGAAGTATGTGTAACCATCCAGCCAGGGAGTGAGAGTTTGTTCCTGTATTACAAAACCCTGGGTATCCACAAAAGCACATTTAAAAATAACAGAATCCAATCCAGGAGACGATTGAGCATAAATAACAATATATTTCCTTCCATCAAAAACAACCTTAGGTTTGTCTCCGGTACCTATCTGAAATCCTCCTGCAGGATCAAGAAATATCCCGTCTTTTCTCATCCTGAGCCCTTTTACTATTCCTTCTCTACTCCATACAACAAAATATCTGTTTCCATCAAAAATAACATGGGGTCTTGAAACATCAACACGAGTTGCAGGTTTTGCGTCAATAAGAAGCGTTGGAGTAAGAGGTTTTCCATTTGTATCAATAATAACTCCTTCTACGTCATAACCGTAATAATATTGACCGTTAAGATAAATCACAAGAATATTTTCTCCACTATAAGCAAGACGAACCGAAACATCCTCATATTCTGTCTCTCCTCTACTGGTAACAATAGGAATTGAAGAGGAATCTTGCAAAACTCCATTATAAGAAAAAAAGGCTCCATAAATATCTTTGACACCGGGGGCATATCTCTCATCAGTCCAAGCAACAAATATCCTATCTCCACACTCAATAATATCAGAAAGATACTGATGTGCAACATTGGCAGGATATTTGACAGAATGATCTATAATAAATTCTGGAGAAAGCTTATGTGAAAAAAATTTGCTCTGCGGTAAATGAGCCTTTAAAGAAAATTCAGGAGAAGCAGGCAATACAGAACAAAAAGAATAAACCTCTTCATCTCTATAAGGTAGAGTTATAAGCGAGTTCATATCACCAATATCTTTATATTTTTGTCCCCCAGTATTTTCCACCCATGACAATACTCCCAAGATAACAATCAACACAATATTCATTTTTTCCTCCTCTTTTTAAACGGATTTGAACCTTACTCATAAATTCTATTGTTATGAATATAAAAAAATTGACGAGAGCAATTAAAAATTACGTTCTGTAACAGAGGAATCTCTGAAGTAAAAGTAACATATTTTCATATTTTTTAAAATTTGTAAATTTTT
>JALURI010000172.1 GCA_027016965.1 Geoglobus sp. | reverse complement strand
CGCGGAGGCATCCCTCACAGTAAATTCACCTGAATTCGTGACCTCTACCTGGATTATGCTCTCTTTACCAGCCTCTATTGTTGCAGAGCTTCTGACAGAAAATTCCATTTTCTTTCCCACATCCATTCCAAAGGTTACGGGATCTGTCTTCAGAGTCTCATTATCATATGTGAATTTGACATAGACCTCGGCAGGATATGTGGAAGGACGTGCATCTTCAGATGCTTTAATTCTAAATTCAACAGTTTTTGACTCCCCGGGAGATATGTCTCCAACATAAACGCTTGATATGAGTGGCGTAAGTGGGGGGTTGGTTTTCAGAACTGCCACCGCATCATCCATTTTTCTATTCCAGATGTTTTTCAGCGTTACTTGAACAACTCCTTCTGAACCTGAGTAAATTTGGCTTTCTGATTTTGAGACTGTAATTTTTGGCTTATCCTCCACCTTCACGCCAAAGTAAAGAGTCTTGCTTTCTCTCTCGTTTCCTGATTCATCGAAATATCTCAGCTTAATGCCAAATGGATACTGATCTGCTTCAGTATCAACTTTAACTCTGAATGTAACCTTTGCTGATTCTCCCGGAGATAAATCACCCACATACGCACTGATCTGCTCTCCTCCAGAAATTTCCGGGGCTTGCATCTCGGGTGCCTGAATCTGCATCATACCAGATGGGAGAGATGGAATGGATGATGGTATCTGAGACATATCTGACGGGGTAAGGGATGATACTCCTCCTGGTCTGGATACCGGTGTTAATACAGCAACTGCGTTTTTCGCAGTTTCAGTTCCGGTATTAATGATCGTTACATCTATCTTCCCTTCATGACCCGTGAAAAGATCAGAGGATTTCACTTTCAGAATAGATATGTCAAGCTTCTTTTCTATGATAACGGGAATATAGAGTGTGTCTTCTTTTTCATCCCAGTAATATTTCGTCTCTATCAAATATGAGTCCTGGTAAAACAGTACGACATCTTTAAACTTCTTGTATGTTATTTTTACAGGGAGCATATATTCTCCAGGTTTTGTATCCTCGCTGACCTCAATTTTGAAAGTTACTGGCACAGGTGGAATACCGGATGGCATGGTGCCTATTATCTGGGCCGGGGACTTTACTGTGATTCCATCAATACCGTCCAGCTCAACCTTCACATCAAAAGCTGTTGTGGTCATATTCTGAAATATTGCAAATTTTGCTGGATTTGGCTCAAAAAGAGTTTCAATAACTCCTATATTCTGTAAAGCCACCGTAAGATATCCCTCTTCTCCCGGTGAAAAATGGTTTGATCCAGCAACACTCACCCTGAACTCGGGACCGCCTTCCACATATGCACCCGCAACCACCTGCAATGATAAGATGAACAGGAGGAGAAATATTTTCAGCGCTCTCATATTTCCACCTGTTGTAGCGATAACAACAACAGATTTATATATCTTACGATAAATTTCGAGTTGTGGAAGCCCTGGATATACTTAAAAAATTCGGGCTCAGCGATTATGAGGCAAGAGTTCTTGTATCTCTGATAAAGGGTGGAGAGCTGACCGCAAGAGAAATAAGTGAACAGAGTGGTGTCCCGAGGACATCTGTTTACGAGATTGTTGATTCATTGAAGAGAAGAGGTTTTATCGAGCTATCATTCTCAAAACCTCAGAAATTCCGGGCACTTCCCGTTAAAAATATCTTAGAAAATCTGAAAGAGAGGTCAGAAGAAAATCTAAGCAGATTATCTGCAATTTTAGAACCGATTGAGAAAAAATCTGTGGAGAGAAAAGAAGAGATATGGGTCATTCAGGGAGAACTAACGATGAAAAGGCTCTTATCACTGATTGAAGGTGCCCGTGAAAATATCAAAATGGGAATAAACAGAATTCCAGAAGAACTATACAGAAAGATTATTGAGGTCTCCCGGAGAGTCAGAATTGATATTGTCTGTGACCCCGAATCTGCTAATGTGCTGAAATCTCTTGAAAGGGCTGGAAATAAAATCAATATATGGAAACTGAGCAAACCTATGAGATTCAAGGCGATAAATGGTGTCATAATCGTCGATGATTCGACTTCAATGACCTTTTTCTTCAAATCTCACTCAGAATCTCTCGGAATAATAAGCTCAGGCACCCTTGTTCAGTTCTACAAATATTTCCTCCAGAATTTGATGAGAGATGACTAAATCTCCAGCTTTGCGACAAATTCCCCTCTCTTAACCCCAAGTGATTGTGCCACAGGATTGCATTTCGCTTTTAGCATATAAAGGACGGGTCTGAAATTAAGATCTGAAAGAGATTCGTAATTTGCCATCCCCTTGGCAATGATCAGTGTTGCTGTTTCAAGTTTCCTAACACTTTTTTCTGGCATTTCTTCAGGATTAATTCCTACAGCATTGGTTCCGGTTGTAAGAATCTCGTCAACCATGGTCGAAAGATTTACAGACTCGACATCCTCTATGGTTGCATCCGTGAGTATGGGTTTTCCCCTCACAAGAAGGGTAATCTTTGCGTCATATTTTTTCAGCTGTTCTATAAAGAGCTTGTCAAATACAATCTCTCCACAGTTGTCAGTGATATAAACCACGTCCTGCAATCTGCCCTTAATTTTATCGAGATCGTCTATAGCGAGACCTTTTTTAAGTGCTTTAAGAAAAGACTCCTTCAGGCTATCTTCTTCAACCCTGTATCCAAGAACACCATAATCAAAAGAGTTTCCCGCAATTGATGCAATTGCTGAGGCTCTGAACGGGTCTTCATGACTTTCCACAATCTCTCTGAGAAAAGGGTACAGAGATTTTGCAATTTCATTGGCACGTTTCTTCACTTCCCTGTATGGATCGGGATCTCCCAGCACTTCATACACCTTTCTGTGAATGGCTGTGGATACATTTGTTGCGATATTTTCATAACTGAAATTTTCAAAAAGGGTTTTGAGAGCCTCTTTTACCGCTTTTTTAATGAGAGCCTCATCATCGGTTGAGAGACTTGCCTCGTAATGCACTCTTGATAGCAAACATGAAGCACACTGTGGTTGTATTTTCATCGTTCATTCAAATTAAACAACTGCTTAAAAACTCTGTCGAATTTTTCTGGATGGATTAATGTAACAATTAATTGTTCTGCTTCGAAAATATAGTAAACTTATTATTTATCTCCATTCTTCTATCCCCGGGTGATAAAATGTTTGGAGTGGAATTTGTCCCAAATATGGAAGTCAATAAACTCGTGGATTACTGCGTTCTTGCAGAAGAAAATGGATTCAGTTCAGTTTGGATAACAGATCACTATAACAACAGA
>JALURI010000171.1 GCA_027016965.1 Geoglobus sp. | reverse complement strand
GTCGGTTGTCCAGTAGGGATAGTTGACCGTGTATTTTGGAATGCCATAATACCTTGAAAAAACCTCTGCCATTTCGTGATGGGCAACACATAAAGCCCTTGAAGATACTATGAAATCAGGCTTTGGCATCAAAGGCGGTGTGGCTTTCTCAGGAGCTTCAATCATGCCTATGGTTGTTTTGAAGTAATCGCACAGAAAATGACCGTAGCCTGAGGAGATTGATGTATCAATTAAATCAACAGATGAGCCTCTCGCAGCACAGTAGGCAGAGTACTGCTCAGGAAATGCAGGCACAACATCGAATATGTAAATGAGCTCGGAAGGATGGAATGAGAAGAACCAGCCGACAGGTCTCTTTTTCTTCAAAAGATCATTCTGTCTGTCAAGATGCTTTTTGAAAAGCTCTCTGTAAAGGTTCTTGTATCCCAAGGGCCTCCAGTTTTCCTCCATTCAACCACCTCCATGGGCCTCAACAAAGGCCTCCATTCTTGTACGATACTGCTCAACCGAAAGCGGAAAATCAAGATCCAGAACAAGAACGGGGACATCCGCCTCTCTCACTATCCATGGGCATTGATGGCCGCAGACCTCGCATCCCCTGTCCTTCAGCAAAACAATTGCTTCAGCTCCATTATCCTTGAGCCTTCTCCTTGTAAATCTGAGCCTCTCCTCAACTGAGAGCTCTTCATCACTGGATGTCATCACGCATGCTGTGCATCCTGAGTATCTCTTGGCCAGGGCATCAAATCCATCGCCCTCAACATTCCCCGTAAAATATCCTGCTGATGTGCACAGATCGTCTGATACAACAGCCATTCCGCTCTCCTCGATGAGCCTGAGGAGTGTGAGATTGTAGAAATCGGTTCCTGAAAGGTGAATTCTCAGACTGTAATCTGAGAAACCATCATGATCCTTAAGCATTTCAGGAAGCTTTTCAGCCATTGAGATGAAATCCTCCTTCAGCATTGAGATCGAGGATAGTATGAGCGCCATGAATTCATCTGCCCTTATCTTTGGCTTTTCATGAGCTCTGAGCCTTTCAAAATCACCGCACAACTTTCTATATGTGTTGTAAATTTTTACTGAATCAGAAAGCCTTTTTTCATCGAATTCTGTTGAGAGAAAAGATGAGAGATGTTCTGTAAACCTTTCAAGTTCCTTAGAAAAGAATCTTTCAGAGATTTCATCTCTAACGTAGGGAAACTGAACAAGGTAGCTGAACTCAGGCTTCATGTAAAACCTGTAGGCTGAGAAAAGGTGAATTTTGGTGTCATCGGTAGTTGCACTCACAACACCATCCACAAAATTAAAATCTCCCCTCAATCCTGCCTCCATCACATTTCTCGCATAGTTGCATGTCCAGCTTGGAATCTTGGAATTTGCAAGATTTGTATTGCCGTAATTTCCAAACATTCTGAATGGAACGGCATTCAGAGAATGAATTATTTCCTCAGGAACATTGTTGCACATTGTTCCAAAAATCTTTCTGCCGTCATTCCTGTATTCTTCCAGCTTTGACTTTTCCTGAAAAATGCTGTAAAAAATTTTGAATGGTTCTCTCATTTCGATATCACCGATTACCGGCTTTCAGATCTCGTCCTCTCCTCGTCTCTGAGCACTCTTCTCAGGATTTTTCCTACGGGTGATTTGGGAAGCTCATCCCTGAACTCAACAATTCTCGGAATCTTGTACTTTGCAAGATGTTTCTTTGCAAACTCTATGATCTCTTTCTCCGTTGCTGTCTCACCTTCTTTGAGAACTATGAATGCCTTTACGTTCTCTCCCCTGTATTTATCCGGCACTCCAATAACAGCACATTCCTTCACTTTGGGGTGCATGTAAAGCACTTCCTCAACCTCAGATGGATAGATGTTGTATCCTCCGGCTATAATCATGTCCTTCTTTCTGTCAACGATGTAGATGTAGCCATCCTCGTCCATGTATCCCATGTCTCCGGTGTAAAGCCAACCATCCTTTATTGCCTCTTTTGTCTTCTCAGGGTCGTTCCAGTACTCTCTTATTATCTTCTTGCTTTTCAGCACTATCTCGCCTATATTGTCATTTCCAAGAGGCAAATCATCTCCCGTCTCAGGATCCACAATCTTGATTTCAACACTTGGTACTGGCATTCCAGCGCTTCCAACCTTTATTATTCCATGAACCGGATTGCTTGTGCCTATGATTGCTGCCTCAGTCAATCCCCATTGCTCTATGACCGTTGCATCAGGCATGAGATCTTTAACCTCTCTCAGCAGTTCAATTGGCACAGGGGCTGAACCAACACTTATGACTCTAACTGATGATAGATCGGCTCTTTTGACATGGGGGTGATTCACAATCGCAACCAAATGAGTGGGGACACAGTGAACCTGTGTGATGCCATATCTCTCAATAGCCCTTATGAACTCTCCAGCATCGAAGTACGGGAAGAGAACAACTGTCCCCCCATTCATGAACACGTTCATGTTGCTGGTCCATATTCCATTTCCATGGAACATTGGCATTAATCCTGAGAAAACATCCTTACCCTTTCTTATATCAAGACAGGCTGTGAATATCCTGGTATCTATCATCAGGTTCCTGTGGGTATAAACTGCACCCTTCGATCTGCCTGTTGTTCCACCTGTATATGTCAGAGATGCAACATCTTCGGGCTTTATATCCTTTTCAGGCTCCTTGAGCTGATATTTCAACAGATCACTGAAGTAAAGGACTTCTCTCTTCTCTTTTATTTCATTCTCGTTTAACATAGGCAGAAATCTTCTTGCAGTTGGAGATATGAAGTCTCTCAGACTTGTGAGGATTATGTATTCTAATGGTGTTTTGTCAAAAACAGCTCTAACTCTATCGTAGAGAATGTCAAGGGTTACTATCGCCTTTGCTCCAGAGTGATTGAGCTGATACTCAAGCTCTCTCTCGGTGTACATCACATTTGTATGGACAACTATCATTCCATTGCTTATCGTTGCAAAATAGCCTATGTTGAACTGGGGGCAATTTGGAAGGAAAAAGGAAATTCTGTCTCCTCTTTCTAAATAATCGCAAAGTCCATTTGCAAACCTACAAACCAGATCATAGAACTCTTTATATGTGAGGGTGTTTCCGTAGTAGATTATTGCATCTTTTTCAGCAAACTCATCTGCAACCCTTGAGAGCATGTGAGGAGGAGTTTCATCTGGCTCTTCTATGTCCTCAGGCCAGCCAATGTAAGGATACCACCTTTTCCAGACCTGATTGCTCATGAATTATTATGTGCTGAAAGTAGTTAATAATATTTTCTATCCTCTTACAAAAATAGAAGGATATTTATGCTTGAAAAATTAAAAAGAGTTAATTTCCTGGAATTTTTGATTGGCACTTTCTGGATTGC
>JALURI010000170.1 GCA_027016965.1 Geoglobus sp. | reverse complement strand
CCACCTTTTCTCATCAATCAGTCCTGTAAGGGTGTAAATGACAGAATCAATATCAGGACATATTCTGTTCCCCGACACCCAGACATCCTCTGCAGTATTCACGATAACCGAGAAGTTCTCATGCACCTCCTTGAATCCTGCAAGAAGCTTTGGGGTTCCGGTACCACCTGACAGGAAGGTTATCATTGTGAGGCTGAAATTTGAAATGGAATAAAAAGTTTGAGCTATGGTTCAGATTGCTTAAGAGAAATCAATATATTTTGAGAGATTTTCAGTTAGCCCATGATTGGATACGGCAGATTGGTTGTGAGAGGCGAGCTTTTTGAAGATTATTTCAGGATCAAGGGCAATCATCTTATCTTGGATGGCGATTACATGAACATTTCGGATGTAAGATTTCTGCCTCCTGTTATTCCGGAGAAAATAATCGGTGTGGGGCTGAATTACAGAGATCATGCAAAGGAGCTCAACATGGATGTTCCTGAAAAGCCCGTTCTTTTCATGAAGTCTCCATCGTCGATTATAGGTGACAGGGATTACATAATCCTCCCAGAGATGAGCATGAGGGTAGACTACGAGGGAGAACTTGCGGTTGTAATTGGGGAGAGATGCAGAAACGTGGATGAGGTTGAAGCAAAAGACCACATTCTCGGCTACATGTGCTTCAATGACGTTACTGCCAGAGATCTTCAGCAATCTGGGTGGGACTGGAGCATTTCAAAATCATTTGACACATTCTCTCCCATCGGACCGTACATTTCAATTTCAGCAGATCCAGCAAACCTTGAGATCAGGACATACCTGAATGGCAGGATTGTTCAGAAATCAAATACATCAAATCTCATATTTAACGTCTACAGACTTGTATCATACATTTCTTCAATTATGACTTTGAAGGAAGGCGATGTCATCACAACAGGCACCCCTTCAGGTGTTGGAATGCTGAAAAGTGGTGATACTGTTGCAGTTGAGATTGAAGGCATAGGAAGACTTACCAACCACGTGAGGTGATCTTATGGAGATGGAAAAGGAGTACAACGCTCATAAGATTGAGGAGAAATGGGTTAGAGAGTGGGACCACAATCTTTATTACTTTGACTGGAGCTCTGAAAAGCCACATTTTATAATAGATACCCCACCCCCGTATCCAACAGGTACATTCCATATCGGAAATGCTCTCAACTGGTGCTACATTGACTTCATTGCAAGATACAAAAGGATGAAGGGTTATGAGGTTATGTTCCCTCAGGGATGGGACTGTCATGGGCTTCCAACAGAGGTAAAGGTTGAGGAACTCTATGGAATAAAGAAGAGTGATGTTTCAAGGGAGAAGTTCAGAGAGCTCTGCATCAGGTTTACAGAGGAGAACATAGAGAGAATGAAAAACACGATGAGGAGACTTGGATTCAGTATTGATTGGAGCAAGGAATACGTAACCATGTATCCCGAGTATTTCAGAAAGACCCAGGTGAGCTTTGTCAGAATGTACAACAGAGGTCTCATTTACAGAGGAGAACATCCTGTAATTTTCTGTCCCAGATGTGAAACAACTATTGCTCTGGCAGAAATTGAATACAGATCAGGCAGAACAACTTTGAATTATATTGAGTTTGACAGGAATGTTGTGATCGCAACCACAAGACCGGAGCTCATACCTGCATGCGTTGCCATTGCAGTCCATCCTGATGATGAGAGATACAGAGATATGGTTGGGAAAGCTGTGAGAGCTCCCGGCACAAATCATGTGGTCAGGATAATTGAGGATGATGAGGTAGATCCTGAGTACGGCACAGGGATGGTGATGATCTGCACCTTTGGTGACAGACAGGATGTGAGGTGGTGGAAAAAACACAGTCTTCAGCTAAGGGATGTTCTATCGAGAGATGGAAAGCTCAATGAGAAGGCTGGAAAGTATGCAGGGCTTACTGCCAGCGAAGCCAGAGAGAGAATACTTGAGGATCTGAAAAATGAGGGAAAAGTTCTCAGGCAAGAAGAGGTTGATCACAACGTGGGAGTTTGCTGGAGATGCAAGACCCCTGTTGAAATTGTTGCTGAAAAGCAGTGGTTTGTGAAAATAGAGAAAGAGAGGATCTTAGAAAATGCAGGGGAAATAAAATGGATCCCGGATCACATGTTTCACAGACTTGAAAGCTGGATCGGTAGCATGGACTGGGACTGGGTTATAAGCAGACAGAGGGTTTTTGCAACACCGATTCCTGTTTGGTACTGCAGGAATTGTGGTTATGCTTTTGTTGCCAAGGAAGAATGGCTTCCTGTCGATCCAACAAAGGATAAGCCAGCAGAACCATGCCCTCAATGCGGAAGTATGGATTTTGATGGTGAGGATGATGTCCTTGACACCTGGATGGATTCCAGCATAACCCCCCTGGCAATAGCCGGTTGGCCGGATAATATGAGGGAATATCCAACTCATCTCAGACCTCAGGGTCACGACATAATTAGAACATGGGCGTTTTATACGATTCTCAGAAGTCTGGCTCTTGTTGATCAGATCCCATGGTATGAGATCGTTATAAACGGAATGGTTCTTGGAGAGGATGGCAGAAAGATGAGCAAGAGCCTTGGCAACATCATAACTCCTGAAGAGGTCATAGAAAAATACGGGGCAGATGCGATGAGACAGTGGGCGGCGATAGGAGGTGTTATGGGTACAGATGTGATTTTCAGCTGGAAAGAGGTAGTATCGGCATCAAGATTTCAGCAGAAGTTCTGGAGCATTCTCAGGTTTGCAATGACCCATCTGAATGACTATGTGCCCGATGAAAGCCATGCGAAAATGCTCAGGGATGCTGACAGATGGATTATCTCAAGACTCAACAGGGTTGTGAAGGAAGTGGATGAAGCGATGTCTGAGTATGACTTTGCAAGAGCAATGAAGGCTATACGGAGTTTCACATGGTACGAGTTTGCAGATGACTACGTTGAACTTGTGAAGAACAGACTTTATTCAGGGAGCGACGAGGAAAAGCTTCCAGCAAAGTACGCTCTGTACAAGGTGCTTTCCGCACTCATAAGATTGGTTGCTCCAGTAACTCCGTTTCTTGCAGAGGAGTGCTGGCAGATTTTCTCAGGAAATGGAAGTGTCCATAAACAGCCCTATCCTGAGGTTGAGGAGAGATTCATTGATGAGGATGCTGAGAGAAAGGGTAATCTGATAAGAAAGGTGGTTGAGGAGGTTAGGAGGTATAAACATGATAAAAGAATGGCTTTGAACGCTCCAATGGGGAAGATATCAGTTGTTACGACGGAGGTAATTGATGTGAGAGATGTTGCAGGAGCACTTAATGCGGAGGTTGAGCTTGTTGATAGTATTCCGGAAATAACAGTGAGGATTGCTGAACTGAAGCCAAA
>JALURI010000169.1 GCA_027016965.1 Geoglobus sp. | reverse complement strand
CCGGGACCAGGAGATATGATCATTCCATCTGGCTTGAGCTTTCTTATCTCACCAAAGCTTTTTCTGTTGCTCACAACCTTAACCTTATCAAACAGTGAAACATATTCTGCCAGGTTCCACACAAAGGAGTCCCTGTTATCAACAATAACAATCATTCCACCACCCTGAGAGCCTCCAAAACAGCACCCATTTTTCTTTCAGTTTCGTAAAACTCCTTTTCAGGAACAGAATCCGCAACTATTCCTGCACCGGCCCTTACAGTTACTCTGTCTCCATCAATTTCAGCCATTCTTATGGCAATCGCAAAATCTGCATCTCTTGAGAAGTATCCAACAGCTCCTCCATAAATCCCCCTTTTAGACCTTTCAATCTCATCAATAAGCTCAATAGCCCTTATTTTTGGAGCTCCAGTCAGTGTGCCTGCAGGAAAGCATGCGGAAATCGCATCAAAAACATCCCTGCCTTCTTCAAGCACTCCCGTAACCTCGCTCTCAATGTGCATAACATGACTGTATTTCAGCACATCCATGAACCTCTCAACCTTAACGCTCCCAGCCCTGCAAACCTTTCTGACATCATTCCTTGCAAGATCAACAAGCATCAAATGTTCGGCTTTCTCCTTTTCATCATAAAGCAGTTTTTCAGCTATCATTCTGTCCTCTTCTGGATTTTTCCCCCTTTTAGCTGTTCCTGCTATTGGATTCACCTTCAGAACTCCATCAAAAACGCTTGCTAGCGTTTCGGGAGATGATCCAACAATGGCAGTATCAAATTCCAAACAGAACATGTAGGGACTTGGGTTGAGCTCTCTCAGATTGAGGTATATATGAAAAGCCTCCATGTCTGTTTTCAGAGTGTACTTTCTTGAGATAACAACCTGAAAAACATCTCCAGCATAAACATGCTCTTTGGCTCTTTCAACATCCTCCACAAACTCATCGATGTCAGCATCTGTCTTGATTTTTGATGTCTCACCATCTATCTTTTCAGTTTCAGCTCTTTTTGCCTTCTTAACCACACCTTCAGCCCACTTAATTTCTTTGCCGGAGTAAAGAAGAGAATTTTTCAGATGATCGTAAATGAAAAATGATGAATAATAGCCAAAAACAGAACTTTTTTCGATATTCTCCCCTATTTCATTCAAAACTGAGTCATAAGAAATGTATCCGGCAAACCCACCTGAAAATCTTTCACCTCTGGCATTAATCTGGAAGCTCTTCAGGAATTTGAATGGATTCTTTTCATCGCTCACTCTCTCTCCATCAATGTACGCCCCGTTCTCTCCTATCTCAATGATAAAGTCGGGATTTGCAGATATGTATGTGTATCTCGCCCTTCTGCTGTCTTTCTCTGCAGACTCAAAGATAAAAGGGTACCTTTCCTCTCTCAGAACACTGTATATCTTCACTGGATCTGCCTTTTCAAGCTTTTTGAAACCCATGCGATTTCCTCCATCTTTTTCATAACCGTTCCATCAAATACGCTCTCAACCATCTCCCTGCATTGGTGAAAATCGTCAAAGCCAGTAGAGTAGAGAGCCATTGATGCGTTAAGAGTTATGAAGACTTTATCCTCCTCAAAACCTCTCCCTTCAAAAACCCTGCAAACCCTTGAATAGCTTTCTGATGGAGATATGCAGGGAATCACCTTTGTCCTTTTCAGTCCAAAGTATTCAGGAGTTACGGTGTATTTCTCAGCACTTCCGTTTCTTAGCTCGATAACCAATGTTGTTCCGGATGGATTCACCTCATCGTATGGGTATCCATGGACGACAACCGCGTTCTTAACACCTAAGTACCTCAAAGCCATTGCAACTTTGTCTGCAATGCTTTCCGAGCTAACTCCAACAAGCATTGAGGATGGATTTGCTGGATTTAGCAATGGACCGAGGATGTTGAAAACCGTTCTTATACCCAGAGCCTTTCTGACAGGCATGATATCCTTCATTTTTGGATGGTAAAGTGGAGCGAAGATGAAGCCGTAATTGGTCTCGTCTATCAGCATGACGAGTTTTTCTGGAGGGAGATTTATTTCAATCCCTGCCATTTCAAGAAAATCTGCTGATCCGCTCTTCGATGTAACAGATCTGTTTCCGTGCTTTGCAATCTTTTCGAAAATTGAGAGCACGATTGAGCTTGCTGTGCTCACATTGATCGTCATTGTTCTGTCTCCACCTGTCCCGACAACATCGCAGACATCACCTGCATCTATTTTAACCGCAAACTCTCTCATGGCTTTTGCAAAACCCGCAATTTCTTCGGCCGTATATCCCTTTGCCTCAAGAGCTGTTAAAAATCCAGCTACCCTTATCGGATTCTCAGAGAAAACCTCCCGGAATGTTCTGTAAGCTTCTCTGAAAGATAGATTTCTTCCTTCAATAACAGCTTCAAGCATTTTCATCCCCCACAAACTCCAGAACCTTCCTTTCTATATTCTCAGCCTTCATAAATGCGGTTCCAACAAGAATGGCATCTGCATATCTCAACGCCCTCTCAACATGCTTTCTTGTCTGAATTCCACTTTCACTGATTTTGAGAGCATGAGAATCGATAAGGGGTGAAAGCTTCTCTGTAACTTCAATACTTCCATCATCCTTTTCGAGAATCGCTATGTCCCTGTTATTTATCCCGATAATTGGGCTTTCAGAATTAATTGCATATTCAATATCATTAATGCTGTGTACTTCCACAACACTCTCAATTCCATGTTCACGGGCAAAGTCAACAAATTCTGCAGTGCTTTCTTTCAAAATTCTCGAAATTAGCAAGACGGCATCCCCTTCTGCTTCAGCTGTTTTTTCAATCTCATCTTTCGTCACGATGAAATCCTTTCTCAGAACCGGAAGCTCTGAATTCTTGCATATTTTTCTGAACACTTCAAAATCACCTTTAAAATGATTTTTTTCGGTTATGTATGAAATTCCGGCACATCTGCATCTTTCATAAACTTCAAGGATCTCCATGATGTCTCTTCCTTTGAGAAGATCTCCGTGTTTTGGAGAGTATACTTTTATCTCCGCCACCACTGCATTCAGTTTTTCTCTTTTTTTGAGATCAATCATTTTTGAAAGGAATTTTCTCATTGACAGTGTTTAAGCCACTATTATGTATTTAAACTTTTCCAATCTGAATGCATAAGTGAGCGAGAGTGTTAAATTTTCTCACTTCAAATTGGCCCCATGGAAGTGGTCATGGAGAGAAATATCGGGAATATTGGGGTGAGATTGGTTGGAGGAGATATAACATCATATCCTGCTGTTGCAATTGTGAATGCCGCAAACAGATATCTTGAGCATGGTGGTGGGGTGGCATATGCGATAGCGAAGGCATGTGCAGGAAATCCCCAGGTGTACACGAGAATAAGCAAGCAGGCAATGAAAGAGCAAATCAGCAGGGACAGCATAGACCATGGAGAGGTTGTTGTAACTCCTGCGATGAGACTTGAACAGAAAGGGATCAAATACGTAATTCACACAGTTGGACCGATGTGCAGAGGAAAGTGGGATAAAGGTCATGAGGAAAAGCTGAGACTTGCATTTCTCGGCCCACTGAGAAAGGCAGAGGAGCTTGGGATTTCATCCATCGCTTTCCCTGCTATAAGTGCTGGAATTTATGGGTGTCCCATTGATAAGGTGGTTGAGGTATTTGCAAAAGTTGTTAAAGATTTTTCAGAGAACGCTATGCATCTGAGGGAGATATCGCTGGTCATATATGAGGAAGATCTGATAGAAACAGCAAAAGAGATCATCGAAAGAATTCTATAACCTGCCTTTAACTCTTCTGGAGATCAGGTATGCGAAAACCGCAGCTCCAAAGCCGTTGTCTATGTTAACTACAGCAACACCTGATGAGCAGCTCTGAAGCATTGAGAAGAGAGCTGTGAATCCCCCGAGATGTGCTCCGTAACCAACAGATGTTGGAACAGCAATTACAGGAAGATCTATCAGCCCCGCAATAACTGAAGGTAATGCACCTTCCATTCCTGCAACAACTATCGCTGAGTCAACTTCATCTTCTTTCAGTCTTTCGAATGGTTCAATGAGCCTGTGTATGCCGGCAACACCAACATCGTAGAACTTAAGCACATTCATTCCAAGAAACTCAGCTGTCTCCTTTGCCTCCTCGGCAACAGACACATCGGAACTTCCAGCAGAGAATATCGCAACACTTCCTGAGTTCTCATCGAGCCTCATGTGCCTTGCAGTTCTTGCCACCCTGTTCACGTGGAAACCTGCCCTTTCAAGCTCGTCCATGTGTTCATCTCTGAGTCTTGTGAAAAGAATTGGGGAGTTATTTTGCAGGGAATTTTTGGCAATTTTGATGATTTCATCCTTTGATTTGAACTCTGCCAGAACAGCTTCAGGCTTACCTGCTCTCGTGTGACGGAATACATCGTACTTTAGATTCTCTGATATTTTTTCAAGAAAAATTCTCGCTATGTCCTTTCCATCCAGCCTTTTCAGAAGTTCCTCTATCTCTCTTTCATCCATCGATCTCACCATGGTACTCATGAATGCTTTTTATGGTCATTATTGAGTTTCTCATGGCCTCTATGCCCTTGACTGCAGCTATTGCACCGCTCACAGTTGTTATGTACGGAATGTTATGGTCAACTGCAGTTCTTCTTATCATGTATCCCTCAGTCTTGCCTTTCTTCCCGCTTGGAGTGTTTATTATAAAATCAATTTCTCTGTTGATTATTTTGTCTATTACATTCGGTCTTCCCTGACTGACCTTAAACACGATTTCAGACTTTATTCCGTTTTCTCTCAGAAACTCAGATGTCCCGTCAGTTGCAATTATTTTGAATCCCATTTCACTCAGTTTTTTAACAGCAGGGAGAAGTTTTACTCTGTCATACTTTCTCAGGCTCACAAAAACAGTTCCATTCAAGGGCAATCTCATTCCTGCTGCAAGCTGAGCTTTGTAATATGCTATTCCAAAGCTGTAATCTATACCCATAACCTCTCCGGTGCTCTTCATCTCAGGCCCGAGGACTGGGTCCACTCCAGGGAGCTTTATAAAGGGAAACACAACTTCCTTAACTGCCACGTGTCTGGGAAATATCCTCTCTTTTATGCCAAGCTCTCTCAGCTTCTTTCCGAGCATGAGCTTTGCAGCAATTTTTGCAAGAGGTATACCGATAACCTTGCTGACAAATGGTACTGTTCTGCTCGCTCTCGGGTTTGCTTCGAGTATGTAAACAACATCGCCCTTTACTGCATACTGGATGTTTATTAAGCCAATAACCCCAAGATCGAGTGCGAGTTTTCTTGTATATTCGATTATCCTTTCAATTATCTCTGCAGGGATTGTCTGTGGTGGAAGGACGCATGCAGAGTCACCGCTGTGCACTCCTGCCTCCTCAATATGCTCCATTATGCCCCCTATGACCACTTC
The DNA here is from genome assembly GCA_027016965.1 of Geoglobus sp. The sequence goes on along the minus strand of JALURI010000169.1, from coordinate 4,949 downwards.
CCCCCCATCGCAAAGAGCATCAACCTCAATCTCAACTGCATCCTCCAGAAAGCGATCTATGAGTATGGGCTTTTCAGGGCTCACTTCAATCGCTTCTTCAATGTATTTCTCAAGCATCTCTTCATCGTAGATTATCTCCATCGCTCTTCCACCAAGAACGTAGCTGGGTCTGACAAGCACCGGATATCCAATTTTCTTGGCTATTTCCTTCGCCTCCTCTATGCTGAACGCTATACCATTTTCTGGCTGTGGTATTCTTAGTTTTCGGCATATCTCGGCAAATTTCTCCCTGTCCTCTGCAAGATCTATGGAGTCAACAGACGTCCCAAGAATTCTTGCCCCACTTTTTTCAAGCTCCTTAGCGATATTTAATGGCGTTTGCCCGCCAAACTGAACGAAAACTCCTTCAGGCTTTTCGTTCTCATATATATCCATAACGTCCTCATGGGTTATTGGTTCGAAGTAAAGCCGGTCAGATGTGTCGTAGTCAGTTGATACAGTTTCGGGATTGTTGTTCACCATTATTGTCTCGTAACCCTCATCTTTGGCACTCATGACTGCATGCACACAGCAGTAATCGAACTCAATCCCCTGACCAATCCTGTTTGGCCCGCTGCCGAGGATCATTACCTTCTTTCTATCAGTTCTGACCGCATCGTTTTCGAGCTCATAGCTGGAGTAGTAGTAAGGGGTCTTTGCCTCAAATTCTGCTGCACACGTGTCCACCATCTTGAAGGTAGAGATCAGACCCTTCCTTTTTCTTGCTCTTCTTACCTCTTTCTCACTGACGCTGAAAATCTTTGCAAGCTGGTAATCGCTGAAACCATACTGTTTCGCCTTTTTCAGCACCTCTGCTGGAAGGTCTTCTATTCTGTGCGTTTTTGCATGTTTTCTAAGTTCCCTCTCCACTCTGATGATATTGGCAATCTTTTCTATGAACCAGGGATCTATCTTGGTGAGATCTGCAACCTCATTTGTTGAAAATCCGCTCTCTAAGGCGTATTTTATGTAAAATATTCTCTGATGATTTGGAGTTATCAGCTTCTGAACAATCTTGTCCCTGCTCGGCTTCTTGTCCTTTCCATCAGACCCAAGCCCGAACCTGCCAATTTCAAGGCTCCTGATGGCTTTCTGCAAGGCTTCCTCGAAAGTCCTCCCTATTGCCATTACCTCTCCAACGCTTTTCATCTGCGTTCCGAGAGTTTTGTCAGCTGTAGGGAACTTGTCAAAGGCGAATCTCGGAATCTTTACGACAACGTAGTCTATGGTTGGTTCAAAGCTTGCAGGAGTTTCCTTGGTAATGTCGTTGGGTATCTCATCCAGCGTATATCCGACAGCAAGCTTTGCAGCTATTTTCGCAATAGGAAAGCCGGTCGCCTTTGATGCTAAAGCAGAGCTCCTGCTAACCCTTGGATTCATCTCAATGGCAAGAATCCTTCCATTTTCAGGGTGCACAGCAAACTGAATGTTGCTTCCACCAGTTTCCACCCCGATTTCCCTTATGATTTTTATTGCATAATCTCTGAGCTGCTGGTACTCAAAATCAGTCAGGGTTTGGGCTGGAGCGACGGTTATGCTGTCTCCAGTGTGAACTCCCATGGGATCGAAGTTCTCGATGGAGCAGATTATCACGACGTTATCTGCTTTGTCTCTCATCACCTCAAGTTCGAACTCTTTCCAGCCAATTACGCTTTCCTCGATAAGCACCTGATTTATCAGGGACATCTCGATGCCTTTTTTTGCAATATCCATCAGTTCCTCCCTGTTATAAGCGATCCCCCCTCCTGTACCGCCAAGAGTGAACGCAGGCCTCACAACTACAGGATATCCAAGCTCATCAGTTATGTCCAGAGCCTCTCTGACGCTGTTGGCAATTTCGCTCCTCGGTATTTCAATTCCAACATTCTCCATTGCTTTTCTGAAGAGATCTCTGTCCTCAGCTTTCTTTATCGCTTCGATATTGGCACCTATGAGCTTCACTCCGTATTTATCAAGAATTCCCATCTCGTGAAGCTCTACTGCAACATTAAGCCCAGTCTGACCACCAAGGGTTGGCAGAAGCGCATCAGGCAGTTCCCGTTCAATTATCTTCGCAACCACGTCTGCAGTTATTGGCTCGATGTAGGTTTTGTCTGCCATCTCGGGATCAGTCATTATCGTTGCAGGATTAGAGTTCACAAGCACTACTTCGTAGCCCTCCTCTCTCAGAGCCTTGCATGCCTGACTGCCTGAATAATCGAATTCTGCTGCCTGCCCTATGATTATGGGTCCACTTCCTATGACCATGATCTTCTTAATGTCCTCTCTCTTCGGCATCGTACCACCTTAATATGTTTCAAGCATCCTCACAAACTCGTCGAAAAAGAAGTAGGTGTCATGGGGTCCAGGACCAGCTTCAGGATGATACTGTACACTTATCAGCGGGATTTCTCTGTGCTTTATGCCCTCCACAGTTCTGTCGTTCAGGTTTATCTGCGTCACCTCGAGTTCTTTTGGCAGGGTTTTTTCATCTACCGCAAACCCGTGATTCTGGCTGGATATGAACACCCTTCCTGTTTCAAAATCTTTTACAGGCTGATTTGCGCCATGATGCCCGAACTTGAGTTTGAACGTCTTTGCGTTGAATGCCCTCGCGACAAGCTGATGACCAAGGCATATCCCGGCCATTGGCAGCCTTCCCGCCAGCTTCCTTATGGTCTCGACACTCTCCTGAATACGTGATGGGTCTCCAGGACCGTTGGATATGAAAATCCCATCGTAATCCTCTTTCAGAATCTTTCCGGCGGGATAGGTATAGGGTACAAGTGTAACGCTAACTCTCCTCAGTAGAAGCTGCCTGACGATGCTCGTTTTTATTCCGTGGTCTACCAACGCCACCTCAAATCTTGATTTTTCAGCCTCAATTCTTTTTGGCTTTTTCACACAGACCTTATCAACGAGATCAAGTTCAGTTATGGACGGCTGGCTTCTTGCCCTCTCCACCAGTTTTTCCATGTCTAAGTCATTTCCAACGGCTATAACTGCCTTCATTGCCCCGTATATTCTCGTCTTCTTGGTGAGCATTCTCGTATCCATTCCTTCTATTCCCGGCACATCATACTCCTTCAGCAGCTCGTCAACGCTCATCTCGCTCCTCCAGTTGCTGGGATGCCTGCACAGTTCTTTAACGACAAATCCCTCAACCCTTACACCATCGCTCTCAAAATCCTCTCTGCAAACGCCATAGTTGCCTATGAGCGGATAGGTCATCATCAGGATCTGCCCCCTGTAACTCGGATCAGTTAAAGCTTCGACATAGCCAGTCATGGCGGTGTTGAAAACCAGCTCACCCTCAGCATCTCTTTCAGCACCGAAAGCCTTGCCCTCAACCACAGTCCCATCCTCAAGGGCCAGGTAAGCCTTAACCATCGTACACCTCCATAAACTCGGAGATCTTTTTCATCACTTCTTTAAGGCTTGGAGACTCGAAAAATTTCCTGCCTGTTATTTCGTTGCATGCGGACATGTACATCTCTTCTACCGCATTTTTCAGCTCTTCTGGCAGTTTCGGTGGTTTTCCAACAACTCTTCTCCAATCTTCTTCACCTTTACTCTTTTCAACCCTCCTGTGCCAGTCAGTCTTGCGGTAATACCTCCTGAGCACCTCCTTGCTCATTTCGATACTGTTAAAGCTGAATCTGCACTCGTCAGGTGTGCCAATTGCATCAACAACCATTAACTCCCTCTCTTCATTAAAAGCAACCTCTATCTTCCCGTCTTCGTTTACTATTCCCGCCTTGCTCACTTCCTTGGTTATGAGATCATCAATTATCAGTGTGAGTTCGATCAGTTTTTCGAACTCTTCCTGGTTCATTCCTGAAATTCTCCTTGCCTCCTCCCTGCTGAGGTACCTGTCAACGTCCTCAAGTTTTGTTGAAAAATCGACTATCGGCTTTTCGAGCCTCTGCCCCGATTCAGGAATCGTGTCGAGCCCAAGGTCCTCAGGCTTAATCTCTCCATTTTTCAATCTTCTGAAAACACTGCTTCCCTCAGGGAGAGAATTTCTGTAGATTATCTCAAGGGGGATCAGGAAATTACCGTGTAGTTTTTGGAAGATGGAATAGTCATACTCTCTTCCAATCTTTTCAGGTTTGTAAACGTTTACAAGCAGTATTTCCATTGTGCTGGAAGGACTGTCAATCTCATTTAACCTTTTGACCTCCTTTTCTTCCACAAGACCAAGATAGTGGGTTGTTATACCCTTTTTTTCCAGAAACTCGAAAAAGTATGCTGAAAGCATGCAGAGAGCCTTGCCCTTGTTCATCAACAGATCTGGCATCTCACCGAAATCAAAGACAGAATAGCGATCAGAAAAGTGAAACCTGCCGATGCCGGTTTTATCTGAAGGCTGCTTTATAATCTCCAGATCCTTAACGCTTCCCATCTGGGATCACCGCTTGGTGGATTAGATTATAAACTTTTTGCCTCCTCATCTGCGCTGTAGACCTCTTCTTTCTTCGATCTCTGATACTCAATGACCTTCTGTCGTATATCATTGTTCTTTAAGGCAAATATTTTAGCAACAGCAAGCGCAGAATTTTCAGCATAAAGTACGAGCATCGGAGCAACTCCAGAGGGCATGTTTATGCTCGAAAGCAAGTCCATGCCGGCAAACTTCTCGCTGATGGGTGGAGAGGCTATGACGGGCCTGAATGTGTTTCCATCGACAAAACCGCTCAATGCATTGCTCCTCCCCGCGATCGTCACAAACACGACATCTTCGTTCTCGTACTCTCTAAGAATTTCGAGAGCTCTTTCAGGAGTTTTGTGGGCGGAAGCAACTCTCATCACGGAATCTATTTCAAAATACTCCAGCTTTTCAGCAATCTTTCGAGCATAATCCATATCACTTTTGGATCCCATAATAATTACCGCTTTCATCTAACCGGCCTCCTTCAATTCCTTAACAA
>JALURI010000168.1 GCA_027016965.1 Geoglobus sp. | reverse complement strand
GTCAATGGCGGTGTAAAGTATAAGTACACCGGCAATTCCAAGAACTGCATAATCTGCAATTTCTGCTTTTTTCACGAAAATAACCCTGTGTCCACTTCCAACGGCAAGTATAATCATTAAAGACGCAACTGCCTCAGAAACACTCAGCCATGGAGCAGAGAGAATAAGGGATGATACCCAGATTGATGTTGCACCGTGCATCCTTGGAAAAATGTCTTTAAATGCCACAAAAAAATTAGGATGCCTGATTTAACAAGGTTTTCCCTAAAAAATTAGGACTAAACAGAATAGTAACATTTTTTCGGGCTGGTTACTTTCCCCTCTTTTTTGAGCTTGTTTATTATTCTGCTCACTTCTTTGCTATCCAGACCGGAAAGTTCTGCTATCTCCTTTGTTTTCAACGGCTTTCCTGTACCCTTCAAAACCTCCAGAATTTTCTCTTCGGACATACTTATCACCTTATCCCAATTATTTGAATTCGTAATTTAAACTTTTCTGTACTGATTACGAATTGAAAGGAGTCTGATGCCAGTTCGATCATTACTGAAAATAAAAAGTCAGATCGTTTTTGCTTTCGGAAATCAGAATTTGTCACTGAAATTTTCCATTTCTGAGATCATTAATCTCTCCAATTAAAAATTTCTCCAGAATTAGAATCTTTCAGCTGTAATTTCAGGTTTCCATATGAAATTATGGGGTAGGGATGTTTAATCGAGAAGTCAATTTTCGAAAGGTATTTATTACGGCGAATTGTGTCTTTTCCGTGGAAATGAGGGGTGGATGAGCCATGGAAAGGAAAATCAGAGTTCTTGTTGCCAAACCCGGGCTTGATGGTCATGATAGAGGTGCCAAGGTTATTGCGAGGGCTTTAAGAGATGCCGGGTTTGAGGTTATATATACTGGAATTAGAAGAACAGCTGCTGAAATTGCAGAGACTGCATTGCAGGAGGATGTGGATGTTCTTGGACTGAGCATTTTGAGTGGGGCACATCTTGAGCTCATACCTCTGATCATTGACGAGCTAAAAGCGAGAGGTCTTGAGCCTGGGAAAGACTTGCTTGTTATTATTGGTGGTATAATCCCCTCTGAAGACGTCCCTAAACTTAAAAAGATTGGTGTTGCAGAGGTTTTTGTTCCCGGAACTCCCATGTATGAGATTGTTGAATTTATAAGAAATAACGCCGGAAAGAAGGTGATAGCATGATAAAAAAGATAGATCATATCGGTGTTGCGGTAAAGGATCTTGAATCTGCCATGGAAGTATATAAAAAACTTGGTTTTGAGATTGAGGGGATTGAGGAAGTTAGAGAACAGAAAGTAAAGGTTGCGATGCTTCCTGTAGGTGAGAGCAAGATAGAGCTCATTGAAGCCACCTCTGATGACAGTGTCATTGCCAGATTTGTTGAGAAAAAAGGGGAGGGCATTCATCACATAGCAGTTAATGTGGATGACATTGAAAAGGCACTGGACAGTGCAAAGGCTCAGGGACTCCAGCTTATTGATGAAAAACCCAGGATTGGAGTTGGTGGCAAAAAGATAGCATTTGTTCATCCAAAAAGCACAAAGGGCGTGCTTCTTGAATTTGTGGAGGGATGAAATTGAAGAAAGAACTTGTTGAAGACCTTTATCAGAGGAGGGAAAGAGTAAAACAGATGGGGGGAGAAGAAAAGATCAAAAAACAGCATGATGCAGGAAAACTTACCGCAAGAGAAAGAATCGATCTTCTTCTCGATCCCGGGAGCTTTATAGAGATAAATCCTTTTGTGGAGAAGAGAAATACCGATTTTGGTCTTGACAAGGTTGATCTCCCAGCAGATGGCGTTATCACAGGCTACGGAACAATAGATGGGAGGCCTGTTGCAGTTTTTGCACAGGATTTCACGGTGATGGGGGGAAGTCTTGGAGAGATGCATGGATTTAAAATAGCCCACATCCTTGACTTTGCGATGAAGGTCGGTATTCCTGTAATCGGGCTGAACGATTCAGGAGGTGCAAGGATACAGGAAGGTGTTGATGCTTTGAAAGGTTATGGAGATATCTTTTACAGAAACACGCTCGCCAGTGGTGTTATCCCGCAGATAAGTGTCATTCTCGGACCGTGTGCTGGTGGGGCTGTTTACAGCCCTGCAATTGGGGATTTTATTGTGATGACAAAGAACAAGGGATGTTATATGTTCATCACAGGTCCAAATGTGATAAAGACCGTGACTGGAGAGGATGTCACACCTCAGGAGCTTGGAGGATGGGAGGCGCATGCCTTAAAAAGTGGAAATGCCCATATTGTTGCAGAGGATGACGAGGAGGCAATGCAGATTGTTAGAAAGCTTGTAAGCTATCTCCCCCTAAACAATCTTGAGGATCCTCCTGCTGTGGAAACTGACGATAATCCTGCAAGAACAACTCCTGAAATTTATGAGATCATTCCTGATGATCCAAACAAACCCTACGATGTCAGAGATGTTATAAGGGCAGCAGTTGACAACAATGAGTTCTTTGAAATACATGCACACTATGCTCAGAATGCTGTGGTGGGATTTGCAAGAATGGACGGCAGAAGTGTCGGAATTGTTGCAAACAATCCGAAATTTTTTGCTGGAACCCTTGATGTGAACAGCAGCGACAAAATTGCCAGATTTGTCAGGTTCTGCGATGCTTTCAACATACCTGTAATAACATTCGTAGATGTTCCGGGTTATTTACCAGGAGTTCAGCAGGAGTATGGTGGGATAATAAGGCATGGTGCAAAGGTCCTCTATGCATACAGTGAAGCAACGGTACCTCTTGTAACGGTAATACTGAGAAAGGCATACGGCGGAGCATATCTTGCAATGGGAAGCAAGCATCTTGGAGCAGATGTTGTTTATGCATACCCAACAGCTGAAATAGCGGTTATGGGTCCGGAAGGTGCTGCAGAGATAGTTTTCAGGAAGGAGATAAAAAAGGCTGAAAATCCTGTCATAGTTAGAGAGGAGAAAATTCAGGAGTACAGAGATAGATTTGCCAACCCGTACAGAGCTGCCTCAAGAGGTTACATTGATGATGTGATAGACCCAAAATTCACGAGGGTCAAGATCATATCAGCCCTGAGAATACTTGATACAAAAAGAGAGAAGTTACCACCTAAGAAACATGGAAACATACCCCTGTGAGGTGAGCGCATGAGTCCAGATGAATTTGTTGCAGCCATAACTGCCGTACACAGGTACATGGAAGACCATTCCGAGAGACCAATTGAGATTAAGCCCAGAAGCAATGTATGGAAAATCATTGCGAGGGTTCCGGGGTGGTAGATTGCCTGTTTACGATGTTGCGGTTAAAGGTAAAATTTTCAGAGTCGAGGTAGAGGAGATCTCACAGAACAGGTTTAGAGTCAGGATTGATGACAAAGAAGAGATAATAG
>JALURI010000167.1:2043-3456 GCA_027016965.1 Geoglobus sp. | reverse complement strand
GAAGAGACCTGAATTCTCGCCACTGTCATCTCCTGCTCCTCAAATATATGATCTCTCCCAAAGACCATTGTATGAGAAATTATCTCTTTCCCTCTCAGCACGGATATTATGCCCAGTACTCCTCTATCAAGATCTGCATGTCTGACATGTGTGATGAATATACAGCTCCCAATTTCTGCACTGAGCACCGAAGCGATGTTATGCGCACTCCTTATCTCAATTGTCTTTACCTGATTTTCAATGATATCCTCACATACTCTTCTCGATATTCCGGTAATTGCAATACATTTCATGTTTACTCACCCGTACATGGGAAATTCTTTTCTTTCTGATCTTTCCTGCTCCTTCATCTGCTGGGCAAGTCTGTGCATTTCAGCTTCGAATCTTTCAGCCTCCTGCACAAGCTTGTCCACACTAATATCCCAGCCATAAAGATCGTTGAGAACCTTAATTACCTCTGCAGCAGATCCTGGATCTGGATTTATCCCTCTTGTCTCTCCCAGAAGTGTAAGTGCTGGAATACCTCTTGAAGCACATTCGGTGAGCAGTGTTCCTGCAATTCCGGAGATCGTTCCAAATCTAAAGATTTCCACTTTATCTTTTATTCTTTTAAGAGTCTCCTCGTCAGAGGCTGCACCAAAAACCCGTTTCTGGTCACTCATAGTGGCAACCCCTGCAATTGATAACACTTCAGATGCCCCGAGTTCTTTAACCCATTCTGCTATTGACAGACTGAAATCAAAAACCGCTGCCGGTAAGATTGGAACATCCGAATGTATTATTATTAGATTCCTGTCCTCCATTTCATAAATCCTCACCGGTGGCTGTGCAACTCCATTCTGCGTTGCAACGATAGGAGGTAACCACCTTGATTCGACAAAACCAACCAAAGGAGGTTCAATTTCCTGAATCATGTACGATGAGACTATAGTGCTGATAAGACCGAGTCCAGGAAAACATGCCATTACAGCTGGTTTTTCAGTTTTAAGCTGTTTTGTATATATCTTTACTTCAAGAGGGAATACAGGACTTTCCGATGCCATCCTTTTGAAATTACAGCCTAAAGTTATAAATAATTTTTTTAAGAGTTTTTAACTATGAGGAAATACAAATTCAAGCGGGGTTACAAACCAACTGCTGAGAGAGTGGAGGAGGCGCTAATCACGCACTTCGGCTCTTTTGAGAAAAAGGAGGATGTTTATGTTGTATCCTATGGTGCCATCAGGGAAATGCGAGTCTGGCTTGATGGAAAGCTTTTATGTGTTGAGACTGAAACAGATACTTCCGTTGGAAATGATGTCGCTACAGATACACTGAAAAGGTTTAATAAATTTCTTGAAGATGTCACAGGATACACCGCTAAGGAGAGACGGAAGCAACTGCAAAAAGAAATTGAAGGAAAGTGATTTATTT
>JALURI010000167.1:0-2033 GCA_027016965.1 Geoglobus sp. | reverse complement strand
CTGGAAAAGAGCAAAAAAGTGCTGATTGATCCGTTTATAACGGGAAATCCGCTCTCTCCAGTAAAATCAGAGGATCTGAATCCCGATATCATCGTGGTCACTCATGGACACGGAGACCACCTTGGCGATGCGATCGAGATAGCCAAGAGGAGCGGAGCAAAGATCGTTTCGATACATGAAATCTCCCAGTATGCAATATCAAAAGGAGCTGAAGGTATTGGTATGAACCTCGGTGGAACCGCAGAAATAGATGAAGGGATAAAAGTTACCCTGACCCTTGCCTTCCATTCAGGTGATATCGAGGAAAACGGCAGTATGATACCTGCTGGAAATCCAGCAGGAGCTATCATAGATGACTCGGGCACAAAAGTGTATCATACAGGAGACACATGTGTATTCTATGACATGAAACTCATTGGGGAGCTGTATTCACCTCAGATAATGCTCGTTCCAATTGGTGGCTGGTATACAATGGACATAAAAGAGGCTGTCAAGGCTGTGGAACTCGTGAACCCGGAGATTGTAATTCCGATGCACTACAATACATTTGATGTCATCAAGGCTGATCCAGAGGAATTTAAAAAGAGAGTCTCGGAAGTTAGTGATGCCAGTGTTGTAATTCTCAAGCCTGGCGAGATATTTACATACGAGGAACAATAATTTTTCCATCCTTCCCTTCAATTTCCTGACCTTTTCCTTCCACAAATAGCTGAACTGTAAGAGCTGATATAATAGCATCGAGCTCATCATGGCTTAACAGCCTTTCAGGCAAATCTCTTACAAATTCACCCAGTAAATCCTGAATCATTCTTCTCCCTGTCTTAGAAGTTTTTCTTGCAGAAGGTGCCAATTTCAAAATAACTCTTGTTGCATAGGGATACACCTCATAAACCACCACACCCTTCTTCTCCAGATCTTTTTTTATTTCAATACCCTTTTCAGTTACAGCTTTCATGATCCTTGAAGCTGATGGGAAAAGAGGTATACCCATCTTCTGCAGCTTTTTCTCACACTCTCTGAAATTTCCAGAGTGAGGATACGAAAGAGGAGCATCAATACCTGCAAACTCAACTACGGGTATATCCTCAAAGGATTTAGCCTGTAAAAGAGAGATGACGGAGTAATCCCTCATAACACAGATGGTGGAAATATTTATACCCACATCAATTCCGGCAATGAACTTGTCTCTCATTTTATCAGACAGGCAGGAAAAACGTTAAATATTTTTTGGGGGCATCAAACAGTGCTGAGGTGTCTGGAGTTGGAAGAAATTCTTGAGATTCTTGAGAATAACGCTCGAATAGACATAGAAGAACTTGCCGAAATGACCGGAAAAAGTAAAGAGGAGGTAAAAGAGATAATCTCCCAGCTTGAAGAAAATGGAATAATAATGAAATATAAAACTCTGATCAACTGGGAGAAAACCGGAAAAGAACAGGTTTTTGCCATTATCGATGTCAAGGTTAACCTGAACAGAGAGACTGGCTACGATAAAATAGCGCATAGAATTGCGAAATTTCCAGAAGTTCATTCTGTTAGACTTGTGTCTGGAGACTATGATCTTCAGGTTGTCGTTAAGGGTAAGAATATGAAGGAAGTTGCATTTTTTGTAGCAGAAAAAATTTCCACACTTCCCCAGGTAACAGATACAAACACTCATTTTGTGCTTAGAACTTACAAAGAAGAGGGTATTCTTCTCTTTGAAGAAGAGACAGACAGGAGACTTGCAATAAGCCCGTAGGTGGGATTGTGAACAGAAAAATAGAAGAGATTCCTCCCTCCGGAATCAGAAAATTTTTCGACCTCATAATCGGAAGAGATGATATTATTTCCTTAGGTGTTGGTGAACCTGATTTTCCTGTTCCCTGGCATATAAGAGAGGCGATAATATATTCTCTTGAAAAAGGATACACGTCCTATACCTCAAACTGGGGACTTATCGAGCTCAGAGAGGAAATAGCAAAATACTATAGAAAATTTGGTGTTGAAACCACTCCTGAAAATGTGCTTATCACAACTGGTGTGAGTGAGGG
>JALURI010000166.1 GCA_027016965.1 Geoglobus sp. | reverse complement strand
ATACAGTCCCCAATCCAGCAGTTAATTGAATAAATCAAAGCTAAAAAGTCGCTCGAAAAAACAAAAAGAAGATCAAACTAAATATCCCTCCAGCTCTACTCAACTTCTACAGTATATCTTTAAGAAGAGAAAGCAATTAACCTCTCTTTTCCAGAAAATAAGCCACAAATCTCTCATTTCATGCAAAACCTGAAGTGGGTTTTCCTCAATTTCCTACAAATTTATTTTCTTTCTGAACTTCTTAGCTATACTTAGTATGCCTGTTGGCTTTACAGATTCAGTCCTAATTTTCAGCTTTGTTTTTCTTGCAATTTCACCTTTTCAAGAGGTTTGAATGTGTTTCAGCTCTGTGAGCCCATTTATTGGATAGAGTCCTCAAAAATCTGTAGCGATTAGATTAAAATTCAATGCAGGATAAATGTCATCCATTCTGAAAAATTAAAATGTAAAAATTAGTCCTTAATCTCTCTGAGTTTCTCAATCAGAGCTGGAACCACATCAAATATGTCTCCAACAATTCCGTACTGAGCAACACCGAATATCGGAGCCTCAGGATCTTTATTGACAGCTATGATCAATTCGCTGTCCTTCATGCCCATTATGTGCTGAAACGCACCGCTTATTCCCAATGCCAGGTAAAGCTTTGGCTTGACTGTCTTGCCAGAAATTCCAACCTGCCTGTCTTTTGGAAGCCATCCATTATCTATGACAGGTCTACTTCCAGCTACAACACCTCCAAGGACTTCAGCAAGCTCCTCTGCAAGTTCTATGTTTGATGCATCATCTATTCCTCTTCCAACAGAGACAACCACGTCTGCCTGGCTTATGTCGACCTCTCCCGCCTCAGGTTCCACAATTCTGACAAATTCTCTCTTCGCCTCTGCAGAAGGTTTTACTCCTGAGTCAATAACCTCTCCCTGAACGCTGCACTCATTCTTGAACACTCCCTGCCTCACTGTGAACACATAACTCTCTGCCTCCTTCACAAGAACATCAACAAGGAGCTTTCCCTGGAATATGTATCTGGTCGCCTTGACACCATCGCTGAAATCAAGCCCGACTACGTCTGTTACAATTGGAGCATTGAGCTTAACTGCAAGAAGTGGGGCATACTCAACCCCTCTCGATGAGTTGGCAACGAGCACAGCATCGGGCCTCTCCTTTGAGAACAGCTGAACAAGCACATCAACGTAAAGTTCAGGGTTGTAGTTTTCAAGGCTGGAATCCTCGATCTTCCATACCTTGTCTGCATGCTTTGAAAGCTCTTCAGCATGGGCTGATGCATCACTTCCAATTACAACTGCCTCAGCACTGCCATCCCCTTTTATGGCATTTGCAAGGTTAAGCAGCTCAATGCTGACAGGATCAAGCTCTCCTGAGCTTATCTCAGCCACTGCAAAAACCCTCATTATATCAACCCCCTGTCCTTCAGAATTTCAACAAGCTTCTCAGCAATCTCATCAGGAGATCCTTCAATGAGCTCTGCTTTCTCTACTGGAGGCACATAAACCTTATCAACCTGAATTATTCCCTCTCCAGCATCAACGGTTACCTCTTTGAGCTCCTTTGTTTTTGCTCTTTTTATTCCCATTATCGAGACATATCTGGGCTCATTTATACCGCTCTGGATTGTGAGAAGAGCTGGCAATGGTAAAATGTTCTCCTCGCCAAAACCTCCCTCAAGCTCTCTCACAACTCTTACTCTTCCATCCTCAACACTTATGCTTGTTACAGCTGTTGCAAATGGCACGTCAAGCATTCCTGCCAACAGCGTTCCAACCAAAGCGTTGTTGTAGTCCTGGCTCATCAATCCTGAAAGAATGAGATCGAAGCTCTCATCAGCTATTGCCTCCTTTACAGCTTTTGCTGTCTGATATGAGTCCATTCTCGTGTCAATGGGAATCTTTATGGCTCTATCAGCTCCCATGGCAAGGCATTTTCTCAGTGTGTCGTCAGCATAGCCTACTCCAACAACAACAACTTCCCCTCCATGCTGTTCCTTTATTCTTATTGCTTCCTCTATCGCATACCTGTCCCAGTCGTTTATGTCAAAAACAAGCCCCTTCTCATCAACACCCTTTCCGTCAGCTGACACATGAATCTCGCTCTCAGGATCTGCTGCATGCTTTGCAAGAACTATAATTTTCAAGGTCATCACCTCTCTTTACGTTAACTTCCAGCAGTTCATAGCCTTTTCCAAAAAATAAAATTGTAATTATTTATTGTCATCATCTGCCCCTGAATTCCGGCTTTCTCTTCTCAAAGAAGGCTGCAAATCCCTCCTTCACATCATCTGTGGATGTCGTTATTCCAAAGTACGCTGCCTCAATTGTCTGTCCAGCCTCAACAGGAAGCTCATAGCCAAAGTTGATTGCAAACTTAGCCAGTCTCAATGCAATCGGAGCGCTTTCAGCCAACTGCGTTGCAAACTCCATCACCTCATCCCAGAATTTCTCTGGATCAACAGCTTTGTTCACAAGCCCCACTTTCTCGGCTTCCTCACCATTAAGCCTCTTTGCAAACATTATCAGCTCCTTAGCCTTTGCTATGCCAAGAATCTTTGCCATTCTCTGTGTTCCACCCCATCCCGGAATAAGTCCAAGAGAAGTCTCTGTCAATCCAATCTGAGCGTTCTTTGCCGTTATTCTGAAGTCACATGCAAGTGCAAGCTCACATCCACCTCCGAAAGCATAACCATTGATTGCAGCTACAACAGGCTTTGGAGTTTTTTCAATTGCTGTAAATGCCTCCTGTCCTTTTGCAGATAGAAGCATTGAGACAGATGGGTTCAGCACTTCGTCTGTTCCTACAGCCTGTAAGTCAAGACCTGCCGAGAATGCCTTGCCTTCACCTGTTATGACAATCACTCTCACCTCATTGTCAAAGCTCAGCTCATCCAAGGCTCTTTTCAGCTCATCCAAAAGCTCTATTGTAATTGTGTTCAGCCTGTGTGGTCTGTTAAGCACAAGCTTCGCAATTCCCTTTTCAAGCTTTTCTATCCTGATATTCTGATAGGTTCCAGCCTCATACTTGTAAAACCCTTCAGAAGTCTTCTTTCCAAGTTTTCCATCTGAAACAAGCTTTTTCAGGTATTCAGATGGCTTGAGAATCTCGTATCCCTTTTCTTTGTAGATCTCCTCAACCTTTGAAAGAATGACGTCCAGTCCAATTTCATCTGCCATCTCAAGTGGACCTTTTGGCATATTTGTTCCAAGCTTCATTGCTGTATCAATCTCCTTTGCATCAGCCACACCCATTGCAATCAGATCTGCTGCAATGTTGATCATTGGGGCAATTACCCTGAGAGCATCATACTTTCCGGCCTTTTCCTTTGGTATCTTTGGTCTCCCTCCTCTCCAGTCGTAGAAGCCCTTTGCTGTTTTCATTCCAAGCTCCTTGTTGTTGAACTTCTCCTCGAGTAGCTTTGATTTTGGCACTATGTCCCACTGCTGACCCGCATAGTACAGAATGTCCAAACCCACAAAGTCCGAAAGCTCAAGTGGACCCATCGGCATCTTGTATGTGTAAAGCAACTCAGCATCAATCTCCTCAACCTCAGCAACTCCTTTCTCAGCATCATCTATTGCGAGAATAAGGTAAGGTACGAGACATCTGTTGACTATGAACCCTTCAACATCCTTTTTCACAACAACAGGTGTTTTTCCAATGCTTTTAACAAATTTAATTGCATTGTTCAAAGCCTCATCGCCAGTCTTCTCACCTTTTATCACCTCAACGAGAGCCATGACTGGCACGGGATTGAAGAAGTGCATCCCGACAAACATCTCAGGCCTGTCTGTTGCTTTTGAAAGCTCTGTAATGCTCAGTCCTGATGTGTTTGTTGCAAGCAGTGCCTTTGAGTTGTATTTGCAAACATCCTGAAACACCTGCTTTTTGAGATCCATTATTTCAGGCACAGCCTCAATAACAAGATCTGCATCCTTTACAGCCTTCTCAAGATCTGTTGTGAAGTGGATTCTGTTCATTATCTCCTTGTACCTGGGAAGGCTTATCTTTCCCTTGTTCACAGCCCTTCTCAGATTCTTTTCGATGTTTGCCTTTCCTTTTTCAAGAAACTCATCCTTTATATCCCTTACCCAGACCTCATACCCAGCCTGAGCAACAACTTGGACTATGCCAGATCCCATCGCTCCAGCACCGAGAACTGCAACTTTCTTTATCTCCATACAATCACCCCTCAACAGGCACTATTTCATACATGAAGTAGCCTTCTTTCCTCCTTGAAACTTCAATTTTAACCTTTTGGCCAGGCTTCACCTTCTTTGGGTCTCCATTAAGCCATGCTGTGACCTTAACTCCATCCTCAAGGGTTGCTATGGCAACCGTATATGGATCGTAGGCTGAGAAGCTCGGTGGCTTAACAAATATTACTGTCAGGGTTTCAAGGGTTCCCTCATTTTTCAGCTCAGTCCATTCTATATCCTCATCCATGCATCTCGGACAGTCCTTCTGTGGGGGGAAAAACACCTCCCCGCACTTCTTGCATTTTGTTGCAAGGAGCTTTCCCTCCTTCAAACCCTCAAAGAAGTTTTGAATGCTCTCAATTGATATTATGTACTTGACGGTCAGATCCCTCATATCAACCCACTGCAAAGCCCCGCTTTTTTCATCAATTGCAACGGGAAAGCCATATTCTCTTATATTTGTTTCAGCAGCCTTTCTCAAATCCTCCATAAAAATCACCTCTTCTCAAGACCGTAAATTGTGACGTAGGTGTAATGTCCAGTCCCACCCACGTTATGAGCCAGATACCTTCCATTATTAACATCTATCTGTCTGCCATTCTCTGCCTTGCTCAGAAGCTGTTTGAAAGCCTCAACCGCCTGGCTTACTCCTGTAGCGCCAATAGGATGACCCTTTGCTTTAAGCCCACCATCTACATTCACTGGAATTCTTCCTCCAATGTACGTCTGCTCCTCTCTGATAAGCACAACTCCCTCACCTCTCTTTGCAAATCTGAGATCCTCGTAAGCAATAATTTCTGCTGCGGTGAAACAGTCATGAACATCTGCTCCATCTATCTGTTCATAGGGAGCATCAATGCCTATTCCAGCCTTCCTGTAAGCAAGCTCAGCAGCATAGGAGGCTGATTTCAGTGATGTAAAGCTCTCTCTTCTGCTCAGATTTGCTGTGCCTGTTCCAACACCCTGGCTGAGAATCCATATTTTCTCCTCGACATCCCACTCCTTCACCTTCTCCTCGCTTGCAAGAACTACTGCAGCAGAACCATCTGTGATAGGAGAACAGTCAAAGAGCTTGAATGGCCATGCCACATATGGGGAGTTGATTGCCTGTTCAAGGCTTATTTCTCTTCTGAACTGAGCATTGGGGTTTTTCGAGCCATAATGGTGGTTTTTGACCGCAACTTTCGCAAAGTCTTCTTCCGTCGCTCCATACTTTGCCATGTAGGCTGTTGCATGCAGTGCATAGTACCCTGGAAACGTCAGACCAAAGTTTTCAAACTCCCAGAAGTAGCTTCCAAATCTGCCTATTAGCTCTATCACAGTTGGATTTGGTGACTCTTGCATCTTTTCAAGTCCAGCAACAAGAACTACATCAGCCTCTCCGCTTTCAATTGCCGTATAGCCAACTCTGATTGCCGCATTTCCCGTTGCACATGCTGCCTCAACTCTCATGCTTCCAACATCCTCAAACATTCCGTATTCGTAAAGCAATGGTGGCAATGCTGCCTCACTGCTCCACAATCCAGCAGTTCCAACAACCATAAAATCTATATCTTTCTGCTCCACATTTGCTGACTTCATTGCGGGTTTTATAGCTTCCCAGGCAAGCTCGGGAACGTTGACATCCTTTCTGGCACCGAATTTTGAATGTCCCACACCAATAACTGCTACCGACATATATCACTATAACGTTCTTTCATTATATAATACTTTCTCGCTTTTCCGTCTTTTTTTAAAGATCTGGGGTTTCGAACACTTTTTATTTGAGAAAATCTTTCATGATTTTTACGAAATTGACAATAAACCATTTATAAAGTTTTTGCTGATTGCTAAAAGGGCGATAGTTTTTTATTTTTCGCAAAAGAATTTTATACTTCTCGATTCAATGGGCTGAGGGTGATTGGGATGGCAATAAGCTTTCAGTTTACAGAAGAGCAGAGGGATATAGGGAGTGCTGCAAGAGAATTTGCCGAAAAAGAATTTACATCTGAGCTTGCTTTAGAATGTGACAGAGAGGAGAAGTTCCCCTTTGAGCTCTATAAAAAATGTGCTGAACTTGGATTTCACGCGGTTTCAATACCGGAAGAGTATGGTGGGGGAGGATATGGGGCAATAGAGCAGATGATTGTGATGGAGGAATTTTCAGCTGTAAATCCGGGACTGGGTTTGGCTTGTCTCATTCCAACATTTGGAGTTGAGATTCTTCTTCTGCATGGGACTGAGGAGCAGAAGGAGGAATATGTTGCGAAAATTGCTAAGGGCGGAATAATGGGAATGGCAAATACAGAGCCAGATGCAGGTAGCGATTCTGCAAGTATAAAATCAAAAGCTGTAAAAGATGGAAATGAGTGGACTTTGAATGGGACAAAGCAGTTCATATCAAATGGCTCAATTGCTGATTTCATACTTGTTACAGCAAGAATGTCTGAAATCGAGAGCTTCGAGACTCGACACAGGGGAATAAGCTATTTTATTGTGGAGACTGACAGAGATGGATACAGGGCTGACAAGATAAAGGGAAAGATGGGGATAAGAGCAACTGACACTGCTGAGGTAAGCCTGAACAATGTGAGAGTTCCTGAAAGCAATTTAGTTGGAAAAGAGGGTAAGGGTTTTTACCATATGATGGAGTTCTTTGACATAACCAGAGTTTGGGTTGCTGCACAGGCTGTTGGAATTGCGAGAGGGGCGTTGAACCTTGTCATTGATTATGTCAGGCAGAGAAAGGCTTTTGGAATGCCTTTGGCTGGATTTCAGTACATCCAGTTCAAGATTGCAGAGCTTGCAACAAAGATTGAAGCTGCAAGAACTCTCGCTTATAGAGCTGCATCTGTTCAGATTGAAACAGGAAAGCCTGACAACACTCTTTCAGCCATGGCAAAGTGGTATGCAGGAGAAATTGCGGTGGAGACTGCAAACTGGGCTCTGCAGTTCCATGGAGGGTATGGTTACATTGATGAGTATCCCGTCAATCAATTCTACAGAGATGCAAAGATAACTGAAATCTATGAAGGAGCCAAGGAGATTGAAAAGCTGATAATTGCAAGGAATTTATTTGGTATTAAGGGAAGATAACTCATCAATTGCTTTTTTCAATTTTTTGTATGTCTCCTGAACCGCTTCAGCTATAACCCTGACATCTGCAAGCACCGGCATGAAGTTTGTGTCGCCACTCCATCTCGGCACAACATGAAGATGTATGTGTTCCTCTACCCCCGCTCCCGCAACCTTTCCGATGTTGAAGCCAATGTTGAATCCATCTGGATTCATCGAATTCTTTATTGACTTAACGATCATAACTGCAAGACCCATGATCTCTGATAGCTCGTCCTGGTTTAGGTTCTCCATATCCCCCACATGTCTGTAGGGTGATATCATAACATGTCCGGGATTGTAGGGATAGTTGTTCATCATCACAAAGCATTTGCCCCCTCTGTAAAGAATCAATCTTTCCTCATCTCTGTTTTCTTCTGGAAAGTCACATAAAATGCATCCTTCATGCTTTGGAGCCTCTATGTATCTTATTCTCCATGGTGCAAACAGCCTCTCCATACTGTGTTTTCTATGCATCTTGTGTAAATATCTTGCCCTCCAATTGTGATGTGCTGGTTCCATGAACCTCAGTTAGTTGGATAAATCATCCAATGATTTAGACTGGCTTAAATCTCATCCATCATGACTCAGAATTACCCAAAAATTTTTATATTTGAATTACTTAATTTATACTCGAAAAAAGCTAAGGAGGTGTTTTGATGGAACTGCCCCTTGCACCTGTTGAGAGAATTATAAGGAAGGCAGGTGCTCAGAGAGTTAGTGAAGATGCCAAGAAAGCTCTGGCTGAAGCCATTGAGGAGTATGCGATGGAAGTTGGGAAGAAGGCTGTTGAGCTTGCCAAGCATTCTGGAAGAAAAACAGTTAAGGTAGAGGATGTGAAGCTGGCTATAAGCCAGTGATCGGTTATTTTTTAAATTTTCCCCATCAAATCACTTATTTTTTTAACGTGCATCTTTTCCCATTCTGCCAGTTCTTTGATAGTCTTCCGTACCCTTTCCACAGATTCTCTGTCGATCTCTTTTGAAAGCATTGGGTCGATCAAATCCAGCATATGTTCATAGTAATTCTTTGCCCAGTGTTCATACTTGAGCAGCTCATTCAGAACCTCAACAAGCAGGTTCTCAGAGAAATCAAATACAGGGACCTCAATATTCCTTGTGGAGTATTCCCTGAACTCTTCAAGGTTCACACGTATAGCCTCTACCATCTGTTCAAGCATCTTTTTGTGTATTTCATTGTCCTTCATTATCTGAAACATCACATCCCAGAAGGTGGTGTTGGTGATCTCTAAAAGGGAATGGGAGATAATTTCCTGCTCTGCATCTTCGTACCTGTAAGCCCTTGCAAGCATTCTTGCAAAAATCACAATACTGTCAGACATACATGATTTAGTTGGATGGTAGGTTTTTTAATGTTTTTGGGAAAAGGTATTACAACTTCTAATATTTCCGGATATTAAATTATAATTCACCTTACGAAATGTGCTGTTTTTTAATTGAAAATATCCTCCAAAACTTTTTGAACCAGAATTCTCCATCAATTCCGATGATAACCTTTGTCGGACTTGGACTCTGGGATGCAAGGGATATAACGCTTAAAGGTCTTGAAGAGGTTAAAAAAGCAGATAGGGTTTATGCTGAGTTCTACACATCAAGGCTATCAGTTGGGGTTGAAAAGCTTGAAAAAGAATTTGGAAAGGAAATAGAGGTTCTTGAAAGGAAGGATCTCGAGGAGGAGTCATGGAAAATTGTTAGTGAAGGGGCTAAGAGAAATGTAGTCATTCTTGTTCCGGGAGATCCGATGATCGCAACAACACACTCATCAATTATGGTTGAGGCTAAAAGAAAAGGGGTTGATATTAAGATTATCCACAATGCAAGTATAATTTCAGCGGTTGCAGGCATAACCGGGCTTCATACATACAGATTTGGGAAAACAGCAACTGTAAGCTATCCATATAAAAACAGGGTCTCAAGAGCACCGTTGGACGTAGTCAGGCAGAACTTATCAATAAATGCCCACACTTTGCTTTTGCTGGATTTGAATCCCGAACCAATGAAAGTAAATGAGGCGGTGAACATTCTCGAGAAAATCGATGATGGGACACTTAATCACTTTGCTGTTGGAATAGCAAGAGCCGGAGGAGATAATCTGGTTGTGTGTGATAACTTTTACAGGCTCAGAAATTATGATTTTGGAGAGCCACTCCATACGATAGTTTTTCTTGCAAGAACCTTACACATAACAGAGTATGAGTTTCTCAGGGAATTCGCTTCTGCTCCCGGAAGTCTTTATGAGATTGTGGAGTGAACACAAAGAAAGTGACGCCTCTGTAATTCTTAAGCACACCTCCCTCAATTATCTCGTTTTTCAGGGGAACGACAATCACATCACATCTGACTCTTTTTCCAATTTCAACGATGCACTTCTGGATCTCCATTGGAGGACGTATTGAAAGAATCAGGCTTGCACCTCTGTATATCTCAAAATTTGGATTGCAAACATCATCAACAATAACATCCTCCCTTGTTTTTCCCAGATCAATTCTGATGACCTGAAATCCCATTTTTTCAAGGCAGTCTGAAATGCTGAAAAAATAGCCCACTCCAACCTCAACTATTTTGCCAGTATATTTTTTTGAGATGTGTTCGACAATTTCAATCACGAATCAATTTTATACAGGAAGGTGTATAAGGATTGCTGTGTACTCGGTCATAATAAGACCGTTTGATGCAAGGGACTCCTCGGATATAATAAGGATAGATTCAGAGTCATTCAGTACCATGAATCCGACCTATGATCTGTTCATCTACATGACCTATGGCAGTGAGATTCTCGTTGCAGACATAGGCAATGCTGTTGTTGGATATGTTGTGATCTCTTACAGAGAAGAAGAGGCGAAGATAATGTCACTGGCTGTGAAAAAGGAGTTCAGAGGCAAGGGCATAGGCAAGATGCTCCTGAGAGAGATAATAAAAAAAGCGAGAAGCAGGGGAGTGAAAAGACTGACGCTTGAGGTGAGAATTTCAAACAGAATCGCTCGGGAACTTTATAAAAAAATGGGGTTTGAGATTGCGGGAGTCATTGAATCCTATTACAGTGATGGAGAGTCAGCTTATCTAATGTGCCTGAATCTCAACGACACTGATAACTTCTCTCAATCTTGGGTTTGAGAGCAGATTTCCGTGATCCTTTTCACTCAGCATCTCATTAAGACCTCTGCATAGAAGAAATATTGCTCTTTTATGGTCATTCTTGCTTTTATGTATGTGTACAGGCTGTATACCGAGCTCCTCATACT
>JALURI010000165.1 GCA_027016965.1 Geoglobus sp. | reverse complement strand
TCATTTTCTCCAAATTCATCAACTATCAGAAGGAGAAGGGGTTTTGCAAGTTTTCTCATTCTGGACAGAAGCCATTGAGGTGCCTTTCCGTGGTGGAGAGGAAGATATATGGAATCCACAAAAAAAATTTGAAAAAGGATGTATATAGGTTTAATTCTTAAAAGTATCTTTCAAGGATTCCCTTTAGTGCCTGTGCATGTCGGTACTCATCTCTCGATGCTTCATCCCAGATATCGTGAACCTCGTCAACTCCCTTTTCCTTGGCTTGAACTGCAACCTTCCTTTTGTGAACGTTTGCCTTCATCTCTCCTTCAAGCATGTACTCGAGACTCTCTTTCAGTGTGTCCTTTATTTTTCCATTCAATTCAGCAAATCTGGATGCATGATATGCTTCATCCATTGCAAATCTGACAAGTATGTTTGCAACCTCAGGATAACCTTCCCTCTCTGCCTGTCTTGCCATGGCAAGATAAAGCCCTACCTCCATGCACTCTCCCATAAACTCTCTCTCATTGTACTCTTCAAACTCGGTTCCCTTTGCAACTCCTATTTTGTTCTTATTGTCACCAAACTCTACCATGTTCATAACTTATATTGTTCGATATTTAAACTTTTTGGTTGAAAGATTAAACGCAACAAAGATAAGCTATAAATAGAATCGGAAAATACCATCCACCAATGAAGGCAATTAACTCTGAAGAGATGTACGCTTTAGATTTGAACTGTGAATATTTCGGTCTTTCAAGACTTCAACTTATGGAGAATGCAGGAAAAGGTCTTGCAGAAGAAATTGTTAGCAGATTTGATGGCGGAAAGGTTGTGATTTATGCTGGAACAGGAAACAACGGTGGAGATGCTTTTGTTGCTGCCAGATTTCTGAAAGGATTTGATGTTGAGGTGGTACTGGCAGGAGAAGTCAAGAGTGAGATAGCTCTGAGAAATCTCGAAATACTGAAAAATTCTGATTTTTCAGTCTCAAAATGGGGACAGCATGAGCATACAGATTTAGATATTGCAGTTGATGCACTCCTTGGGACAGGATTCAGGGGGAAACTGAAAGAGCCTTACATAAAAATTGTAGAGGAAATAAATGCATCAGACTCATTCGTTGTTGCAGTTGATGTTCCCACGGGAGTTGATGCAGATACCGGAAGATATGAGGAGGCTGTAAGAGCCGATGTAACTGTGACCTTTCATAGAATGAAACCGGGTCTTATCAAAGCCAAAGAAGTAACCGGCGAAATAGTTGTAAAAGACATCGGAATTCCTGATTTATTTGAAAAGATTGTCGGGCCTGGGGATTTCAGGATAACATTCAGGAGATTTCCAGATGGACATAAAGGAAACCATGGAAGAATTCTTGTTGTTGGTGGTGGGGAGTTTGTTGGGGCTCCGTTTCTTTCTGCAATTGCTGCGTTAAAAGCCGGTGCAGATCTTGTCACTTTGGCTGTACCAGAATCGGTCTATTATCAGGTCAGCTCCTTTTCTCCGGAGATTATACCGGTAATGCTCAAAGACAGTACAATTTCACAGAAAATCACTCCTGAAATTGCAGATCTTGCTGAAAAGCATGATGTTGTGGTTTTTGGAATGGGTACAGTCCATAAAGGAGAGATTGCAAGGGAGATATCAAAGGTTGCAGATAAAATGGTGATAGATGCCGGAGGGCTTACATATGACGTCAAATGCACTTCCATTTTAACCCCTCACAGAGGAGAGTTTATCAGGATGTTTGGCTTGGATGCAAACCAGGAAAATGTCAGGGAGGTTTCAAAAAAAACAGGAACAACTCTGCTGCTGAAAGGGAGGGAAGACATCATATCTGATGGTGAAAGGCTTAAGATAAACCGAACAGGAAATGCAGGGATGACAGTGGGTGGCACAGGAGACGTTCTTGCAGGAGTTGCAGGGGCGTTGTTTGCATTGAATGATGATCCATTCAGAGTAGCATGTTCTGCTGCTTTCATAACCGGTTTGGCGGGAGATCTGTGTTTTGAGGAAATGGGATACTGCTTTACAGCTCTGGATGTTATTGAGAAAATCCCCTACGCAATCAAAAAAGCTTATGAGTTAAAATAGGGGTTCAAGGTCTTCATCTTCAAAAAGGGCTATGGTCTTTTCGATTCGTTCCTTCTCCGCGACTTCCACTTCATCCTTTGCCTCAGATGCAAGTTTCTGGAGCTGCTTTACTCTTGGGATGTCCGTTACATTTGCGAGGACAACCAAGGCAGCCACATATTTTGTCCTTCTTGTTGGGTAGTCTCCTGCTCGAACTTCGACCCCTGAAATCTGGTTTTCAAGCCATAGCTTCGCTTTCTCAATCCCCTTTCTGTCAAGCTCCTCGGGAGGTCCTGCAACGAGAACAAGAGCTCTTTCAGCACTTCCTATGTTGCATGGGATTGTGAGCCTTCCCAGTGCAGCCTTTCTGACGAGGGTGGCTATTTTTGTCGATTTGTCCTCTTCTGCAGTAACAACAGGTGTGCTTTTCTTTCTGATTAAACCAAAAAGTCCGGACTTCTTCTTCTGGTATATCGGAAGTGTGGTGTATCCTATTGAAGATATCCCTCCCCCTCTGAGGGTGTTTATGACCTCAGAGCTGTCAACAACCATCTCTCCGACCATTCCCTCTTCAATCGGCTCTCCTGCTCTTGCCAGCACTGCAAGTCTTCTGACTATCTCCTCATTTATTTTTGCGTAACTCTCTTTTAAGCTGAGTCCCTCAAACCTCCATGCCCCGTTATCAACAAGAATCAAATTCTCAACATACTTCATGAGAGTTACCATGCTTCTTGCAGCATTCAGAGAATAGAGCTTACCCTCCTCGGGTGCAGGTAAAACGCCGATCGCATAAACAGGTTCAGAGTACATTTCTGACAAATATTTAGCAAGGACAGGTGCCCCGCCACTTCCTGTTCCACCACCAAGCCCTGTTATGACGAGAAAGGCATCGATTTCATGTGTTCCAAGTTCATCAATGGCGTTTAACACAGTATCAATCTCTTCTTGTGCTATCTTTGCTCCGAGTTTGTTATCTGTGCCAACTCCGTGACCCTTAACTGTGGTCTGCCCTATCAAAATTCTGTTCTTAGGTGGGATATGTCTTAAACCCATCAGGTCAGTTCTGGCTGTGTTGATTGCAATAGCTTTCAGTGTATCTGATCCCCTTAGTTTCTCATTTTCAATAAAGAGGTCAAGTATTTTTCCGCCTGCCTGTCCGAATCCAATTGCAAAGAACCTCATGACCTTTACCCCTTCCCATTATTTCATCTCAATCTGATTTTTCTTCGGTAATATAATTTTTTTCTGATCAGGTGTGTGGATCAGAGTGCTTTTAAATTTTTGCCGTCAGTAAAAAAGAGTGGTGTTTCATTTTGTTCTCATCATCGCTTCTTCAAAAGTTTCTCTGTTCATCCTGTAGATTATCCCTGTGTTCAGCTTGTCCATCGATATTCTCAGCGCATCATCAAAATCCTTTGCCGTCTTTATTTTTTTAACATTCTTTCTGTAGTAATCCCAGGTGTTATTGAAAGATACGCATGGCTGCAGAATCTCGACAAAAGAAAATCCTTTGTGTGTTATCGCCTCATACATGATTTCAGAAAGTTGCTTCATATCTCCTGCATAGGCTCTTGCGACAAAGGTTGCTCCAGAAACAAGAGCTATGAGAGATGGATTCAGGGGCTCCTCAGGGTTGCCGTAAGGTGTTGTTCTCGTTTTGACCCCCTTAGGTGTTGTAGCGGTAAACTGTCCTGTTGTAAGTCCAAAAACACCGTTGTTGTGCATGAAAAGAGTAACATCAGTATTCCTTTTTGCAGAATGGAGAAGATGTTCAAGACCTTCATTCATCGCATCTCCATCGCCTGAGAATCCAACCGGAAAAAGATCAGGATTCGCAAGCTTGATTCCAGTTAAAGCCGGAAGAACCCTGCCATGGATGGTGTGAAAACTCGGAAGCTCCACGTAATCTGGAAGTTTCCCATGGCATCCTATTCCAGCCACAACCATAATTTTTCCCCTTTCAATCCCACTGTCAGTGAGTTTCTCAACTGTCGTGTTGAAGGCTCTCAGAATTCCAAAATTTCCACATCCAGGACACCATTCAATCTTCTTCAGCAATTCAATCACCCCAGTCTTTCTTTCAGCTCTTCAGGTGTGAATGGTCTCCCGTCCCACTTCAGTATGCTCTTTACCTTTACACCAGCCTTTTCCCTGAGCATCCTTGCAAGCTGTCCAGTATAGTTACACTCTACAACAACTGCCTTTTTCAGCTCAGGTGGAATAAAAGGTCTGAAGTATCTGATAACAACGACCCTGTATCCAAGCTCTTCAGCAACTTCATAAACGGCACTGAATGTTGAGCCCCATGTTACAATGCACTCCTGTCCTTTTAGGAACTGATGATGTGCAGAGTCAGCCACATCCCTTTCAATCAGCTTTTCCTTTTTCATTCTCTTCTCATGCATCATTTTTCTGATCTCCGCATCATCGGTGGTTAAGCCAAATTCATCATGCTCATTTGAATTGAACTTAACAATTGCAGGTGGAACTGCATAATCCGACACTCCACTTTCAGTAACCGCATATCTCTTTACAAGTCCTTCACTTCTTTTAGTAATCTCAATATCCTGTTTTTTCATCGAACTCTCGTCAATTGATGCTGTCTCCATACTTTCAACAATATGCTTATCTGTGAGAAGGATGGCAGGGGTCTGGTATCTCCATGCAAGGTTCAGAAGTTCTCCCGCCATTCTGAATCCATCCTCAATGCAGTAAGGGCTGGCAGCAATAAGGGGAAACTCTCCATGGGATGGATAAAGAACAAAATCAAGATCCTCCTGTCCGTTGTATGTTGCTATTCCTGTTGATGGTCCAGATCTCTGGGCTTCGATGATTAAAATCGGTATTTCTGCAATTCCAGCCAGTCCAATTGACTCGCACATCAAAGCAAATCCTCCTCCACTTGTTCCTGTTGCACTCCTTTTTCCTGCAATTGCAGATCCTATTGTCATTGCTATTGCTGAGATTTCGCTTTCAGGCTGATATGCAACAACACCCCTTTTTCTGACAAGATAGTGGAGAACTGGAGAGGCTGGCGTCATGGGGTATGCATAGTAATACTCAAGTCCGGCCTTAATCATGCCATCTGCAATAGCAACTGCTCCTGAGACCAGTTTTTTCTTTGGTCCGTTTCTTTTTACTTCCATTTTCGGGCTGTAATTCCTCATATAATATTCATAAGCATTTTTTGCAATTATTATGTCCCCGGCAGCCTTTTCTCCAAATCTTTCTCTGAACATTACCTCAACAGTATCGAAGTCTATACCAAAATAGGCTGAGAGAGCACCAATTGATGCGGCGTTTCTGAAAATCAGTGGTTCATGCTCCTCTTTCACGATCTCAGTCATTGGAATTCCAAAGCCATCACATGAAAATTTGGAATCGAATATCACATCTCCTTTAAGATAGGGTGAATGTATTTCGTAGATGTAATCTTCAAGACAGATCAGGAGGTCATAGTATCTTCTGTGAGAATGGACTTTTTTATCTGAGATTCTGATAACACTCGCGTTGTGTCCACCCCTGATTATGGACTGGTATTCCTGATAGATGAAGACGTTGTATCCCAGCTCTGCAAAGAGCCTTCCGCAAAGCTCTCCTGCTTCCTTAACACCATCACCGGCAGCACCAGATATACAGATGTTCAAATCCATTATTGCAAGAGTAAGATAAAACAAATAAATTATTTTCGATTCTGAACCAGATTAAAAAGCATTTCTTACCTGTCCTGTTCAGTGAGTACAGTCTCAACTATCCTCTTTCCTGCGACAATTTCATCAACACTGTGGATAACCCCTCCAAGACTTTCTATGGTTCTCTTTATTTCTTCAAAATCCATCTCATCACCAACTATTGTTATCTTGACATTTTCGGTGTTCTGGTCAATCTCGTAAAGGCTCAGGTTGACTCCATCAACAAAATCGAGCTCACTGAGTATCTTGGCAAGCAGCAGATTGCTGGGTTCATGCGGTTTCAGAACATCGAGCACAAGTCTCCTTATTCCTGCCACAGAAAGATTATTATCCCTCTCTATTTAATCCTTTTGTATGATAGACCTTCACATCCATTCAGCATACAGCGATGGTGAACTCATACCCTCTGAAATAGCAAGAAGGCTTGCAGAGATGGGATATGTGGCTTTTGCCATAACGGACCATGTTGATTTTTCAAACATGGAATTTATAATAAACTCACTGCTAAAATTCAGGGAGCATGCAGATGATTACGAGCTCAGGATGGTTGTCGGGGTTGAGCTTACACACTTACCTCCAAAACTCATACCAAAGGCTGTTAGAACTGCAAGGAAAATCGGAGTCGAACTAGTTGTGGTTCATGGTGAAACAATCGTTGAGCCTGTTAAAAAAGGAACCAATATCGTATCAGTTGAGGAAGAGATCGACATACTTGCCCATCCCGGTCTTGTTGATGAAAAAACTGCTGAAAAAGCATCTGAAAATGGGATTTTCTTTGAAATAACATCAAGAAGGGGACATTGCCTCACAAACGGTCATGTTGCAAGGATCTCTCAGGAGTTTGGAGTTGAACTTGTCATAAATACTGATGCACACTCACCATCCGATTTTATTTCAAAAGAGTTGGCTGTTGAAATACTGAAAGGATCTGGAGTCAAAGATGTGGAAAGGGTACTCGAAAACTCTTCAAAGATAGTGAGACTCTATAAGTGACACCATTTTCCTATCTTTTGCAGCATAGTTCCTTATCATGTCCACTGTCATGTAGTTTATTAAATAGCCGAGCTTCTCCTTTGCCTCAGATGCTGGAAATACCTCCAATGCCCTTTTGCTCCTTTCTATAAACTCCCTGATAAGGCTCAGCATCATCCGAACAGACTCCTCAAAACCGAACTTTCTTTCAAGAAGCATTGGCAGTGTTATTGATTCAAATTCACTTTTTTTATCTTCAAAAATATCGAGAAATTCAAGAAAATCATCCACAAGCTGGTATGCCCGCCCAAGATTCAGTCCATACTGGTAGAGGATTTCTGATCGTATTTCATCTCCTGTAATGTACTTGTAAGCATTTTTGGCTGCATAAGCAAAGAGAGATGCGGTTTTAAATTCGATACACTGATAGTATTCATTTTCTCCAAATTCCTCGTTAAGGCTGTAAACATCCATAATCTCTCCTTCACTCATTACCATACCTGTCTGGGCAAAATTCCTTACAACCTCATTTCCATATCTGGAAGTAAGTTCAACTGATTTTGAGATGAGCCAGTCACCGACAAGCATGGCAAGAGCAGGATCGTATTTAACATTCAGCGTTTCAACGTTTCTTCTAACAACCCCCTTGTCTATGATATCATCATGTGCAAGACTCGCAGTGTGGATTAGTTCGACGGCAAGCGCCATATCAATCAGCGATCTGTAATCTCCTCCACCAAGTTTTCCACTTAAAAGAACGATTATAGGTCTTGTTCTTTTTCCACCAGCTTTTATAAGATGGCTGACAGCTTTTTTTACCTTTGGAAGGGTTTTAAGACCATTTACGAGCTCTTCCAGTGCTGAATTGATAACCCTGTATTCTTCCCAGGTCTCAATCATCTTGGTAAACATCCTGAAATATTATTTAAATATGTTTCCCATTTTTCAGGCTCTGAATGGGCTCAGTTTTCACACTAACTCTCTATTTTCTTTCAATGATCTGTAAGCCAGCTTTGCTATTCCTCCTGCAATGTGCTCCTTTGGCTTTTTACTCTCTTCTCCTTCAAGATAATCCAGAATCTTTCTTTCATCTGCTGACAGTATGTTTTTCACAGTACTTTCTAAAATTCCGAGTTCCTTGGCTATCTCAGAATAGGTTTTAAAAAGCTTCATTTCTCATAACTGCAGCACTGTCACCTCCTTTCTCGTCTTATGAACTCAGGAAGAGGTGATATTACCTTAACAAGACCACTCTCAGTTATCTCAAAAACCTAGGTTCTGCTGTCGTGGGCTGTGAGTCTGCATCCATCTATTCTCAAGGTTCTCAGAACTTCTCCGATCTCAAGTCCGTACAGGCTGACATCCCATCTCGATTCTATCAGCTTTTTATCAAGAACTATGGTCCCGTCTACAATATGAGCAACAGCAAGACCTCCGGCAGCCTCAGCACTCTCACTTGCCTGAGTGGATCTTTTCTGTGACACGAGAATTCCAGTTTGCCTGAATTTTTTCAGAAAGTTGAAGATCTGCCTGACAACCTGTCTTGCCATAACCTCTTTGTGCTCATAAAGTCCTGTTACACTGTCGATAATCACACTGGTGCACTTCCTCTCCTTTATTGCGTAAGCCATCGTGTCTATCAGTGCTCTGACGTTTTCTCTCAGTTCATCACTTTCAGCCGCATCGATTACGATTATGTTTTTTTTCAATTTTTGAGAAATCCACGTCCATTGCATCTGCCCTCTGCTTTATCGCTGAATACAGAAATACAGCAGGACTTTCAACAGTTACAAAAAGAACCCTGTATCCACTTGATGCCTGCTTAACTGCAAACTGCTCTGCAAGGATGCTTTTTCCAGTGTCGGGAACACCGGTGATGTTCAAAACAGCCAGGTGTGGAATCCCTCCAAGTGATCTTTTAACATATCCTTCTTCAGTTTTTTCTATGCTGTAAAACATATCGTCAAGTTTTGTCCCTGTCGGGATGCCAAAGAGTTTTGGGACTTTGGATCCCAGCTCTCCAAGCTCATAGTATCGAGACATGTTGCAACACTCTTCAGTTTGGGATAAATAAGTTCTCCAGAATAGTGAGGGGAAAAATTAATCTCCACAGGTTTTGAGAAAATATCAATGAGGTTTGAAAACTGGATAAGTGCAAGGTCTCCTGAAGAAGCAGAAAAATTCAGAAGAAGATTTAAAATGGCTATAAACAACTCCATGAGGAGAAAAATTCTGAAGCAACTCCTTGAAGGTGATAAGACAATTTTTGAGCTTAAGAAACTGATAAATGTTGATGAAAAGATACTCAGGTATCACATAGACGTGCTGAAAAACAGTGAATGTGTAGCTGAATCTGGTGGGATTATTTCTCTAACTGAAGAGGGGAAGGTCCTTGCAAACCTTGTGAGTGAGAGATGAATGATTGAATAATGTTTTATACCCGTTCGTCATATTAGTTTCTGGTGGGCTAGGCTGGGGGGCTCGGCGTCCCCTGTAACCTGAAACCGTCGTTATGCGGGAGCCGAAGCCGAGGGAAGGCTTGGAAGGCAGGAAGTGAACCTCCAGCCTTCGTAGAATCCCCGTCCTGGAGGGCTGACGGTTACGGTCGGGCTTCTCGGAGGAGATGTCCGCCGTATTTGTCGGGGAGACTGGCTGAGGCCCGGAAGGGAGCAGGCTCACCCCGAACGCTCAGCGCTTCCAGGGGTGCGGGGAGGATGGAGGCTGGAGAGGTAGCTTCCTGCCGGAAGGGTCGACCCGAGGCGTGCCCACCATCATTTTAATGTTATGAATTATTTTATCAGATTTCGCATCAAAATTAAATATGATTGATTTGTTTTTTACAGTATAATGAGGGGTGAAAGTGCTGTACTCATTTCAGCAGTGTTGATGGGAACTCTGCCATTTTTTATAAAGTCACTTTCCCTCTCTCCTGTAATATCTACCTTTTACAGAATGTTTCTTGGTGCGTTTTTTGTTGGTATTTTCTTACTGATCAGGAGAGAAAAACCGGTTTTCAGCATCAGCCTTGCCATGCTTGGCATATTTAATGTCAGTGAGGTTTTTCTGTACATTACTGCCATCACACACCTTAGTGCAGCAATGGCTGCACTGCTCCTGTACATGGCACCAATTTATGTGACGATCTACTCCATTATCCAGGGTAAAATCTCAAGAAACTCAATTGCCGCTCTTGTAGTTGGTATATCTGGATTGTATTTACTTTTAATGCCGGAAAAGGAGTTAAACTTTGGTTTGATTTCCGGCATACTGTCAGGTGTTGCCTATGCAGGGGTTTTTATCATGCTCAGCAGGGTTGGGAAAAGATACAGTCCCATTCAGATCACATTTTCAAATCTTGCAGTTGGTGTGCTTATTCTGACACCGTTCTTCAGATTTGAAAGTGGTAGTATACCTTTAATTCTTGGTCTCGGTCTGATTCCAACGGCAGTCCCGTTTATCCTCCTGAGCTATGGAATGGCAAGGGTAAGGGTTGAAAAAGGTCCGATAATTGCGCTGATAGAACCTGTAACAGCAGGCATGGTTGGATATTTAATTTTCAGCGAGGCTCTTTCCGGCATACAGCTGGCAGGTGCGGCCATGATTCTGTCTGCAGTATTCATTGCATTAAATGAAAAGGGTGAATAGAAAGTACGCGAAAAGAAGCATTATAAGGCTGTGTTTCACTCCAGATGAAAAGTCTCCTTCACCCATAACTCCTGCAACAAGTCCTGCAAATATCCCCTGAAAAACAGCAGCATGCATAAATATTCCCTTGTAAAACTCCTCATCAATTACTCCCATCCCCATAAATCCTCCCCCTGGTGCTATTTTTGATGTACTCTCTGCCAGAACTGAGAGGAAGGTT
>JALURI010000164.1:2733-3510 GCA_027016965.1 Geoglobus sp. | reverse complement strand
GAAAGTATACTGTGATCTCTGTTCCAAAAGCTTTCAAAGAAGTTGGACTTGTTCCCGGATCAAGACTAGTGATTGAGAAAGGGAATATTGTGATTGATGGAGTTGAGCTTGTCATAAATGAGGAGATGCTGAAGTACGTTCTCCTCAAACCTGGATAGCCCCATTGTTCACAGCTATTCCGCTTGCAATTGAGATGGCGGAGAGACCGTACTCTTTACACAGTTCAATTGCTGAATCAAGTATGGATGCCTTTGAGACAACAAGAGGAATCCCAACTCTCACAGCCTTTTTGGCTATTCCTGCTGTTATTCTGCCAGATAGAACCAGAAATGATCTGCTAAAATCAAAGTTTTCTCTGTATGCCATCCCTATCGCCTTGTCAACGGCGTTGTGCCTGCCAACATCGTAGGCTTTAACAAAACCCTTCCCATCCTGGACAATCAGAGCTGTGTGATATGCTCTCGTTTTTCTGTAATAATCTTCCTCAAGTTCAGGAATGAATTTCATAACCTCATCAACTCTGAATCTCACTTTTGAGATTATTTTTTCCAGAGGTTCATCCACGTAAATTCCGGCACATCCTGATGAGTTTATGGAGGTCGTGAAATCCACATCTGAGTGAGCAACAGCAACATCGCCCTCAACAATGACATCAGGATTTTTTGAAAGCCCCTCTGAAAGCAGAAATCCTGTTACAAGCTCTTCAAGGTGCAATGGAGTGCAGAAAACTCTTACAACCCTTCCTCCAATAATTATCTTCAGCTCCATCTCTCTACC
>JALURI010000164.1:0-2723 GCA_027016965.1 Geoglobus sp. | reverse complement strand
GCTCTATCTCTCTGCCTATCTCAAGCCTTTCACCTATCTCAATGATGTCCATTCCAGAAAGGTTTAATTGGCTCAACCCAAAAAACTTTCGATGAAAATTGTGAATCTCAGGCTTAACGATGAGCTTGTTGAAAGAATTGACGGGATTGCATCGAGGATGCTTGTGTCCAGAAGTGAGGTGATAAGACAGGCTCTGACTCTTTATCTCTCTCTTATTGATAATCTGGGGTACTACTTCAAGCCCTCTGTCATTTCACCAAGGCTTGAGGTGTACGAGGAGAGAAACTCTATTTCATTTGATCTCGGAAATTACCTTTCCCTGACAATTTTCAGCGTTGTTTATGGGGGGATAGGAGAAAAAAAGAGTGACTGGCTGAAAGCAAAACTTGAGAGGGTTGCAGAGATAATGGCATACCAGATAAGAGTTGAAAGTCTGTGTAGATTCATGGACACAACTGCAGTTAAACTCTCAACAGGAAATGACCTTGAATACTCCATACAGTTTTACAGAAATTTTACAAGATTTTTTGAAGGAAGGGTGATTCTTGCCGAGAATGAAGACATTGGGAAGACTGATCAGAGCTTTTTTGTCTCGACTGTTGCTGGTGTGAGAGATATGAGAGTAAAGAACATCCCAAAAAGAGGTGACAGAATATACCTTTATGGCAGAATCATGAGCGGAAATGAGCTTCTAAGCCAGGATCTGCCCGATTTCAAGGTCTTTAAAAAGCTTGCAGATATGGTTTCTGAAGGAAATGCAAGTTCAATTTTCCCTGTCAAGGGGGATGGACTTAAAAGCGCCTGTCTCTATGCATCATCAATTGCAGGAGGAAGATTGAGAATGGTAAGGGATGTTGATGGCTCATGTCCCGCAACTGCTGTCATTGTAACATCATCTCAGCTCCCATTGGATGGAGGAGTCGAAATTGGAGAGATACTCTAATCTCTTTTCTTTTGAGAGCTTATCTGCAATTCTTACAGGCTCAGGAAGCTTGTAACCCTTTAAGCATTTCTGGACGATATCCAGAGCGTTCTCGGGAGTTATCAGGTTTCCAACTGAGATGTAGATTGGGTTACACCTCTTGCATGTTTTCAGCTCATATCCAATATGCATGTCATCTGCAAACATCTTTCTGATCTCTCCCTTTCCATATATCTCCCCAAACAATCTTTTTTTGGTAATACCTATGCTTGGAATTTCGAGCTTAACGCCTATGTATGTTGCCAGTCCGCACCTTCTCGGATGCGCTAAACCACTTCCATCAACCATGACAACTGAATTCTCTCTGAGAATTTTCTTCAGAACTCTAATCGCAGGTCTGCTTTCTCTGAACATCAGAAAAGTGGGTATGTAGGGGAAAGTCACTTTCTCTACAACATTTTCAGAGCTGACAGGCTCAAGTTCAGGAAATGTCATGAGAATTGCTGAGGAGACGATGTACTCCTCTTCTTTAACCTTGAAAAAAGTCTGATCAACCCCGGCAACGTAGTCAACTTTTCTCAGTTTTTTGATTCTAACCTTCTCTGCGATCTCCCTCTGTATTTTCTCCAGCTCTTTCAGATTCATTTCACCTCAAATCCAGCAGCAAGGAAAAGGGGACCGCGAACATCAATCGTTTTTCCGTTTGATATCATATAGTTCAGGAGAGTCTCATGTATTTTAAGATTCACGTCTGTCAGACTTTCCACAATCCTCACTCTGACATCTCCCTCTTTTTTGCCTTCAATGATCATCTCTTCAATCCTTCTAACAGCCATCTGTGCAAATGAGTCCACATACCTTATCCCGGTCTGAACTCCGTTCTGGAAGTACTCACTGAACTTTTCCTCCCTCGGAACCCCGTAAATGTTTCCATCCTTGACAACTATCTCATTTCTGTAGGCTGGACCGCACAGCCTTGTTTCCTCCCTTTCAAACACGAAGATCTCGACATCTCTCCTGAGGAATTCTCCCCTGTAGGCTGTAAACATGCAGGGTCCTTTTGCATCGGCATTCTCCTCATAGGCATTAACCATCATTTCTGCAACCTCAGCCCCCTTCTGAGTCATTGGAGCCTCTCTGAGCTGAATCCTTCTTGCAATGTCTGTGTCTGAAAGTCTCAGATGATTGAAGCCATAAACCATCTCTCTCACATCAGAGTAGTCATGGATGATCATTGCAAGCCTTTCAACTCCCAAACCTAAATTCATGACAGGATATTCGATGTCGTACTGAGCCAAGGCTGTAGGGGAGTAAATCCCGAATGTTGCAACCTCCATCCAGCCATTTCTGTATTTCCTGCTGTTCTCCAGATGTGGATGGTAAGCGTATACTTCTGTCTGGGTTCCGGGAATGTAGTACTTGCTCCTCTTCTCATCCTTTCTGAACCTGAACCTCTCAAAGCCAAATTGCCTTAGCAAAGCCTCGGCAACAGCCTTTCCATCATCAACGCTGACATCCTCATCCATTATCACACAGCTTGCTGAATGATATGTGTAAAGTCTGGTTGCATCCTCTCCCTGCTCTCTTCTAAAGCATCTATCAATTGAGAATAGCTTCAGAGGAAGTGGATATCTGCCTGAGAGCTTTGAGAGGGTTATGAACCAGCCAGTTGTCATGTGACTTCTGAGTGTTAGATTTGTGGGCTCAGGTTTGAGCTCCTTGAATTCGGGAAAGATCTCATCTATTATTCTCAGAGCCAGCCGGTCATCAACGCCAATGGCAAGGGCAATCTCTGATGAAA
>JALURI010000163.1 GCA_027016965.1 Geoglobus sp. | reverse complement strand
TTTACAGGTTGTTTACCCTTGCAAGCTATGAGGAGAGATTCGCCATACCCCCTGCCAGAAGAGAGTATGATGCGATAGATGTGGAAGAGCGAAAAGGGATGAAGGGATTTGGAATAACATCTGGTCCGAGAGGTGGTATATGATGTTGTATGAGCATTACAAACTTCTTTCAGTAATTTTCAGTTATCCGGAGGAAGAACATATCCTTAAGGAGGCTGTTGAGAGGCTTTCAAAGATCTCAGATGGAATTCAGGAAATAGACGATCTTAATGGATTTGTTATGAACTCTGAGATCACAGCTATTCAGGAGGAATATGTGAATGCATTTGAGCTTCAGCCCCTCTGTGCCCCATATATATCACATCACATATATGGGGAGAGTTACAAAAAGGGAGAATACATGATCTTTCTTAAAGAGATTTACAGGAAAAGCTCATTTATCCCCTCAGTCAATGAACTTCCAGACCACATCGCCGTTGTTTCAGAGTTTCTTTCGTTTCTCACTGATGGAAGAAGGAAATTTCTGTCCTGCATAATGCCTGGACTGGAGAAGATGAAAAAGACAGTTGAAGAGACCGATACACCCTACAGACAGGCTGTCCTTCTTTTTTATAAATTATGCTCTGCCGAGCTTTTTGAATTTGAGGAGGTGATAGAATGCTCGACCTGCTGATCTTTGTTGTTATACCTTACATGTCCATAGCCCTTGCACTGGTTGTTACACCATACAGATATTTCAGCGGAAGGCTTACCTGGAGCGCATACTCAACTCAGTTTCTTGAAAGGAAGAGTCTTTTCTGGGGAAGTGTTCCCTGGCACTATGGTGTTGTGCTGTTGCTTGCAGGACATGCCATTGGTTTTCTCTTCCCTTCAGCAGTTCAGTCTATACTTTCAAGCCTTCAAACGCTGATTCTGATGGAAAGCATAGCACTTGGACTTGGATTGCTCACACTCCTTGGCACTGCTGTATTACTCTTCAGAAGGATTTTCACGGGCATAAGAGCTGTTAGCAATTATGCGGACTACATTGTGTTGCTTCTTGTCCTAAATCAAGCAATAACAGGAGTTTACATGGGCATGTTTGCCAGATGGGGCATGGAATGGTATCTTTACACGGCCGTTCCCTGGCTATACTCACTTCTAACCTTCCAGCCAAATGTTGCTCTTGTCTCAGGACTACCACTGGCTTTCAAGATCCATGTACTGGGTGCATTCCTGATTCTGGCTTTCCTGCCATTCACAAAGTTCGTGCACTTCCTGTTCTTCCCCGTGGGGTATCTTACAGAGCCACCGATTCTTTACAGGTGGGTGAAAAGGAAAAAAGCGTAATTTGGAGGTGAAGTGAATGGATGAAATTGCCAGGCTTAAAGAGAAATATGGTCTGAAGGGTTCGCCAACCGAAGGTTTGATAGCTGCAACTCTCGGTTTCTTTGTCGGCTTTGCAGCAGTCTCTCTTTACGGACCGACTGCAAAGGAGTTCAAGGATGTTATGGGTTTGAGTGCAGCAATGACAGGACTGCTTGTTGCAGC
Organism: Geoglobus sp.; assembly: GCA_027016965.1. The sequence goes on along the minus strand of JALURI010000163.1, from coordinate 2,017 downwards.
TCCTCAGCTTACAGGATCACTGCTCAGAATACCCTTTGGAGCGTGGGTTGACAAGAGTGGAGGAAAAAAACCATTGCTGACACTCCTTTCACTGTCGGTTATCGGCATGGCAGGACTCACATTTATTCTCTTTACCTACTATCCTGACAACCTGACCATAGAGATGTACCCCCTCGTTCTGTTCTTCGGCTTTCTCAGCGGGTGTGGAGTTGCGACCTTCTCTGTTGGAATCCCTCAAACATCATACTGGTTCCCTCAGAAAAGACAGGGATGGGCTCTTGGAACATATGCTGGTTTGGGAAACACAGCACCGGGATGGTTCACCCTCATAATCCCATTTGCTCTTGCAGCTCTTGCGTTGCCAGGTGCTTATGCAGCCTGGTTTGGTTTTCTGCTTCTGGGAACAGTCATTTATGCAATAATCGCCCATGATGCATACTACTTCCAGCTCATAAAGAAGGGTGTGCCGAGGGATGAAGCCATAGATGTTTCAAAGAAGATGGGACAGGAGCTGTTTCCATCTGGAACCTTGATTGATGCCCTGAAAATCTCGGCAAAAATTGGCAGGACATGGGCTCTTGTCATACTCTACTTCACATCTTTCGGAGGTTTTCTGGCTTTGACAACTTGGTTTCCGACTTACTGGAGAATCTTCCATGGGTTTGATATCAAGACTGCAGGAATTCTCGGAGGAGTTGGATTTTCCCTGCTTGCCTCGTTTATAAGGATTTACGGAGGACATCTCAGTGATAAAATTGGAGGGGAGAGAACTGCAATTATGAGCTTTACTCTGGTACTGATAGGCGCTGGAATCCTGACAGTCTCTACTGCATTCATACCAGCATTCATAGGTGAGATATTCATTGGAGCAGGAATGGGAATTGCAAATGCTGCGGTTTTCAAACTCGTTGCGAAGTACGTGCCTGAAGCTGTTGGAGGAGCAAGCGGATGGGTTGGTGGGCTTGGTGCATTTGGAGGCTTTGTTGTCCCACCAATACTCGGGGTTTTCGTTGATACCTTTGGCGAGATAGGATATGCCAGAGGATTCATTGTTTACGTTGCCCTTGCACTGATGGCGATAAGCATATCACTCTTGCTCAAGAAGAAGTACGGAGACTCAGTACATTAATTCTTTTTTACAGCACACTGAGATTTCCTTCTGAGTCTATTCCGATTTTAATTTCAGCCAAAACCTCTCGATTTCTGAGTTTCTCACTGCAGTGGTCAACAATGAACTTTAACAGTATTGGACCGCTCATTCTTATTTTGATTCCAAACTCATCCCCCCTACTGTATATCAATCCAGGAATGTCATATAGATCTGTTCCAGGTGGGACTGTGATGACTGATCTGTAAAGCAAGCTTTCCAGAAGCTTAATGGTTCTGTAGGCTTTTTTTATGTTCTTTTTTGCAGCTCTTTCAATTGCACAGACATTGCTTCTGGTTGTACCGAGAGCCCTGGCTATCTCTGCAAGAGTCTCCCCTCTCTTTCTTCTGAGGAACACTTCAAGCTGTCTTTCGGTCAGGAATGTCTCTTCCGATACGTTAAACATATTCATTCAACAAAATACTTAAATTAAATTGAAGAATTTAAAGATTTTGATGGTTTCAAGAAGAAACCTGATGAAGCTTGCAGTACTGTCAGTTGCAGGATGTCTGCAAAAAAGCAGTGTTGAGGTGATGTTTGCAGCAAGTCTTCAGAAAGAGATGGAAGAGGGAGTTGTACCTGCTTTTCAGGAAAAGACGGGTATTCCTGTTGAGGCTGAGGCAAGAGGATCTGTAACGATAATAAATCTGGTAAAAGACGGTTACAGAAAACCGGATGTTATCATCTCTGCAGATGCAGAGCTTCTCAATGAGCTAAAACCTGATTACATAAATGATTATGCCATTTTTGCATCAAACAGCATTGTTATTGCCTACACTGCTGTAAAAATTACAGAAGAAAGCTGGATTGATGATGTTCTTTCTGGAAAATACACATTTGGAATAAGCGATCCTGTCTCAGACCCTCTTG
>JALURI010000162.1:9677-10728 GCA_027016965.1 Geoglobus sp. | reverse complement strand
TTTTGAAAATACGGTCAGTCCAATGGCAATAATGGACAGAACAGGTAATATAATTGAAGCAAACCCTTCATTTGCAGAACTTATTGGATTTAATCCTCTGGGTGAAAAATTTCAAAGAATTTTCAACCTGGACTTAGATAATGAAAATCAGATTATTGATGAAATTGCAGGAAAAGATGAGACAGTATCGTTTGAATGGAATACCGGACGCAGAACACTGATTTTTGACATAATTCCAGCAAAGATCGGTGATGAAACCCGTTTCATTCTTGTGGGGAAGGATTTAACTGAGATTCTCAGAAGAGAGAAGCTTCTTCAGATGATGCTAAGTGTTGAAAGAGAGCTTGACGCATTCTCTGATTTGAAAAGTCTTCTTGAAAATATTGCCAAAAGCATCGTTTCGGTAAAGAACTACAGAGGTGTCAGAATTGATCTGGAGGATGACGATCAGCTTACCGTTATTGAAGGGGAGCTGAAGGAGCATCTTGATGAAAAGTGCCCTTTGATGGTGGAATCACTTGAGAGAAAAATTGACAGGACATGCAATCTTAACAGCTGTACTCATCAATGCAGAATCAAAGAAAAAATGCCTGATGGTACCGTACTCCATATGGCGGTTTTTTCAATTGCAACACAACATAAAAGAGGCACGCTGACATTTTTCTCTTCAGAACCATTGGATCCGGAAGAACATGCAATTCTCAGAACAATGGTATCTGACATCGTCCTTGCAATCAAAAATTTTGAATTCGATCTGGTCAGAAATCACACTTACAGAAAGGTTGAGGAGAGTATGGAAAAAATAGCTATTCTGATTGACAGAATCAGGAATCCCTTAACAGTGATATCTGCCTTGTCTGAATCCATTCCCGATGCTGAAACTGGAAAAAAGATACTTGAGCAGGTGGAGAGAATAAACGGAATAATCAGGAATCTTGATGAAGAATGGAAAAAATCCGACGAATTGAGGAAGGGGTTGAGAACCCTCCTCAAGTAGCCTGAATGTGTATCTGGAACTTGGAAAGTTTTAAATATAATAATGATAATAACC
>JALURI010000162.1:0-9667 GCA_027016965.1 Geoglobus sp. | reverse complement strand
TGAAGAAAGCTATTATTGCTGATGATGATGAAGCTGTGAGAGAGGTCATAGGGGCGATGATTTCCGATTACTTTACCATTGTTTATGCCTCCAACGGGAGGGAAGCTGTTGAAATGTACAGAATGCTGAGACCGGATCTTGTTTTGATGGACATACTCATGCCTGATACTGACGGAATTCAGGCAACAAGGGATATAAAGAAAATAGACCCAGATGCAAAGATCATTGCAATAACAGCCTACGCATCATCGAAAGGAGAGGAAATAATTTCAGCAGGGGCTCTTGATGTTGTTGAAAAACCAATTTCAAAATCAAAATTGATAGAGAAAATTAAAAAATATGTTTCAATCTGAACGTTAGCTTTGAGATGCTACCTTGGCAGAATATCCGTATTTTTCAATAGCCTTTATGTACTTTTCAGGATCACTCTCTATCTCGATCTCAGCAGAACTCAGATCTATCGAAAGTACCTTTGCCCCTTCTCTCATCAGGACATTATTTACTGTGTTCAGACATCCCTGACATGTCAAACCTGAAAGTTCAAGTCTTATTTTCATCTCACCACCACTTATTCATTTGTCACCGTTAAATAAATAACCTTTTTTTAACGGCCTGTCAATTAAGTTTTTATTGGATTTAACAGACAATTCTGTGATGAACCTGGACGAATATGATCTGAAGATCATTGATCTGCTTGTAAGGGACTCAAGAATGAGTTACAGTCAGATAGGCAGAATTCTTGGTCTCACAAGACAGACTGTAAAGTCAAGGATCTCAAGACTTGAAAAAGAGGGAATAATTGAGAGATACACTGTAAAGGTATCTCTTAAAACAAATAAGCCTGTTTTCTTTCTGAAATTGAGGTCAGATGGAAAACCAGAGGGATTTAATGAGGTTTACAGGATAGGAAAAAACAGATACTTGGTTAAACTTATATCTGAGGGTAATGAGGATATCAACAGAGTTGCCCTCATGTATGATATTGAAGAGATAATTCCTGTTGTTGAACATTTTGAATCTGAAACACCCCAGATCCCGAAAATAAACTTCAGATGTGATTACTGTGGTAAAGAGGCTTTTGATAGACCTTTCACATACAGGCTTCACAACAAACTTTATGTTTTCTGCTGTCCTACCTGCCTGGATCTCTTTAAGGAATCGAATTACCATGGTTAATATTTTTATAACTTGAGGATTAATGGAAGAGCATGTTTTATGAGATCGAAGAAATCCGACGAAGAAGAAAAAAGCTCGGAATAACACAAAAAAAGCTTGCAGAGCTTGTTGGAGTCAGTCAGCCATTGATAGCAAGAATTGAAAGTGGAGATCTCGATCCAAAACTTTCCCTTGTCAGGAGAATTTTTGAGGTACTTGGAGAGCTCGAGGGGAGGGGGATAAATGCCAGGATGATAATGACATCTCCGGTAATGTCTGTCTCACCTGATGAGAGAATACTTAACACAGTTGACATAATGAGGGAAAATGGATTTTCTCAGGTTCCTGTTATAATGGAGGGAACAAATCTTGGATGTGTTACTGAAAGTTCAATTCTGAAAGTTATGATGGCAAGGGGGATTGATGGGGCTGAGGAGGTGAAGGTGAAAGATATAATGGATGACCCTCTCCCGGAGATATCCCCGAATGAGACCCTTGAGAACATTTCAAAAATGCTTATAAATAATCCTGCTCTGCTTGTGGTTGATAGCGGTAAAATAGTTGGTATAGTGACGAAACATGACGTGATGAGGGCTATGAGGGAGAGGCGATGAATCTCGCCAAGATATTCTGGCATGGGATGGCAGAGGAAGAAAAAATAGAGTACATGAGTAAGTTCAGTGTTGCAGTAATAGGCAGTAGAATGCTGATGGAACTGCTGTGGAGAGGCGGAGTTGGATGTGTGAGATATATTGGAGATTTTGTGACTCCAAATGACTCAAGGATAGACTGCACGATACACCCTCTTGAGGCAAACGATTATGATGTGGTCCATCCAATGAGCAGTGATTCATGTGTTATAAGCTATCCTTACCCTGATGACTACAGAGAGCTCAAAAGGCAGCTAAAGGGAATAGATGTTATTGTTGCTCACAAACACATTGACATTGCTGCAAGAATTGCTGAAGAGTTGGGATCACCTTTCATACCCAACATACTCACGACATTTCTGCCGGATGGTGTGAAATTTTGGGAAGTGGAGATGCCTGATGTAAAGTTTGATCCGATTTCATATGCATTAACATGCTCGATTCAGGCTGGGGAGATTCTGAGAATCTTTACAGGGTACCATCTCCCAACAATAGCACCTGAAGCTTATATTGTAGATACCAGAAGTCAGCATTATCTGAGAAAAATAACCTTGAAGGTGAAATGATGGGATTAAGGATTAATGCTCCATCAAGAATTCACATAACGCTGATTGACCTCAATGGAGGTATCGGGAGGATTGATGGTGGCGTTGGTTTTGCTCTTGAATTACCTTACATCGAGCTTGCTGCAAAAGAAAGTGATGAAATCATCGTCACAGGTGATTTTGAAAATAAGGGCAGGTTTATTGATACAGCTGAAAAATTCAGAGAAAAATTTGGAAAGGGAGTTGAAATTGAAGTAAGGAAGAGCTTTCCATCCCATGTTGGGCTTGGTAGTGGAACCCAGATAAGCCTTGCAGTCGGTAAAGCCTATGCAACACTTTACGGAATTGAGATGTCTGTGAGAGAGATATCGGAGTTTACAGGGAGAGGTGGAACTTCAGGCATTGGTGTTGCGGTTTTTGAGTATGGCGGATTTGTTGTGGATGGTGGGCACTCAAAAAAACACAAGACAGGATTTCTGCCATCCTCATTCAGCAGAGCACCACCTCCACCTGTGATTGCAAGATATGATTTTCCCGAGTGGGATGTACATCTCTTCATTCCCGGAGAAAAGGGATTTGCAGGAGTTAAAGAGAAAAATCTTTTCGAAAGAAATACACCTGTCAGTATTGAGGAGGTTAGAGAGCTTTCCCACACAATTCTGATGAAACTCATGCCAGCTGTTGTTGAAGAGGATCTGGATGAATTTTCAAGGGCTGTTTACAAAATACAGAACCTTGGATTCAAGAAGGCTGAAGTCAGCCAGTATGGAAGTACTGCATGGAGATTTATTGAACTGCTGAAAGATTACGGAGCGGTCGGACTCTCCTCAACAGGTCCAACTCTGTATTTCATTGGATCGAAGAGAGATGCAAGGCTGGGAATCGATTATTTAAAGGAAGAAGATATTGATTTCCATTATATAAAAACTGAAGCCAGAAACAGGGGTGCTGAAATTGGAGTATAGTTTATGGTTTGGAAAATTTATCAATGGAAGGGTTGAGAAATCAGATAATCTGAAAAAATCATTTATAGAGTCATATAATCCAGATCCTCTTCCATTTTCAGTTTATGTTGTGGGAAAGGAAATCTTCGGGAATGATTATTATAACATCCTCAGAAAAGTAGCATTAGAGATTTCTGAAGAGATGATCGAAAAAGAGCTGAAAAGAGAGGACAGATATGTTATATCTCTCGTGAGAGCTCTTGATGAGATCACCAGCACCGCAAATCTCCTTGATGAAAGGCTGAGAGAGTTGAGAGAAATAAAGAACAGTGAACTGGTGGAGAGATTTGAAGAAAAGATACTTGAACTCAAAAACCTCAGAGGGGATATCGAGAAGGAGATAGATAGCGTTATGAGAAAAATCGCTCCTAACCTCAGCGAGATTGTTGGGGAGAAAATTGGTGCACGACTGCTTGAGAAAGCCGGAAGTCTTGAAAAACTTGCGAATTATCCTTCAAGCACAGTTCAGGTTATAGGAGCGGAAAAATCACTCTTCAAAGCTCTGTCGAGAATAAGAAAGGGAAAAAAGGCAAGGGTGCCAAAACATGGCGTGATCTTTCAGCATCCATTTATAAAATCTCTTCCTAAGAAGAAAAGGGGAAAGATGGCAAGGTTCATTGCAAACAAGATTGCAATAGCGGTTAAGATTGATTACTTCAGGGGAGAGCTGAATGAAACTCTGAGTGAGGAGGTTAGACAGAAGTATGAACAGCTTTCAAGGGGTTGAGGTAATTCACAATGTAATTAAGACAGAAATAGATGGAAAAATCAGACTTTTTACAAGATCAGCCTACCCTCCGCATTATGGAGAGAAAAAGATTGGAGAATACAGAGAATGGCTACCTTACAGAAGCAAGCTTGCCTCTATAATTCTCAGTGGATTCATTCCGAACATAAAAAGGGATACCAGGCTTCTCTACTTGGGAGCAGCTACCGGAACAACAGCAAGTCATGTTTCAGATATTCTTGATAGGGGAGTGCTCTATGCTGTCGAATACTCTCCAAAGCCATTTCAGAAGTTTTTGAGGCTTGCAATGGAAAGAAAAAACATCATTCCCATTCTTGCAGATGCCGGAAATCCTGAAAGTTATAGCGGAATAGTTGAAAAGGTGGATTTCATCTATCAGGACATAGCCCAGAGGAATCAGGTGGAAATCTTTATCAGAAATTTTGAGTTCTTTGGAAAAAGTGGTTCAGAGGGGATTGTATGCATCAAGGCAAAGAGCATCGACTCTACAGCAGAGCCGGATGAACTTTACAGAAAGGTTATTGAATCACTTGAGAGTAAATTTGAGATTATGGGGCGGGGCGATCTTGAACCATACCACAGAGACCACACATTCATTTCTGTAAGGTGGAGAGGATGAGGCAGAGGTTTGTGCTTGATACAACTGCAATCACAGACACGGGCATGAGGGTTGCTGAGGGATATGACACTGTCTGCGAGTCTGCATCCCACATACTTGACCTCATCGCACAGGCAAGGTTGAAGCTTGAAATAAGCTGTTATGTACCCTATCCTTCAGTTTATACTGAACTTGTCAGTTTTTTTAAAAGATACGGTTGCGAGAGGGATGTGTTTGTAAAGCTCGATACATGGCTTGTTAAAAAAACACCCAACAGGTATGAGGTAAAGATTCCGGCAGAGATATTCCATGAGTACATCAATACCATGAGACAGAAGATAAGCAAGGCAAGGAAGGCTGCCGAGGAATTCATGTGGGAAAGTTCTGCAATAGGACTGAAATCAGAAAGAAAGGATGAAGTCAGGGATGATGTTGGAATTTTGATTTCAAGATTTAGAGATAAATACAGAGAGATTATGAGACATGGTGTCCTTGATTCCTCTCCAGATCTGGATGTTCTTTTGCTTGCAAAGGAGCTTGAGGCTGCTGTTGTTTCAAGCGATGAAGGCATAAGAAGGTGGAGTGAACAGATGGGACTCAGATTTGTGGAGGCAAGCAAGTTTCCGAGAATGCTCAGGGAATATCTGAGACTTGTGGAGGGGGAGAAATGAGGATTGAGAGGCCAAGAGGAACGAGAGATTTTTTACCGGAAGAGATGGAGAAGAGGAGGGCTGTCGAGAATGTTATGAGGGCGATTGCAGAAAGTTTCGGGTACAGAGAAGTTTCAACTCCAACATTTGAACATCTTGAGCTTTTTACAGTAAAATCAGGGCAGGATATTGTTGAGGAAATATATGCATTCAGGGATAAATCAGGCAGGAATTTAGCCTTGAGACCTGAGCTTACAGCACCTGTAATGAGGTTGTTTGTTAATGAATGCTCTGTTATGCCAAGACCTCTCAGGTTCTATTATCTTTCCAACTGCTTCAGATATGAGAGACCTCAGAAGGGCAGATACAGGGAATTCTGGCAATTTGGTGTTGAGCTGATTGGGAGTGGTAAACCAGAGAGTGATGCTGAGATCATTTTTCTCGCATACCGGATACTGAGATCGTTGAATGTCAGAATCTCACTTCACATCGGACATGTGGGACTTCTGAGAGAGATTCTTTCAGATGTAAAAGATAAGGACAGGGCAATGAGGCTGATTGACAAGAAGGAATGGGATGAGCTGGAGGTCATGCTGAAAAAAGAAGGCGTTCCTGAAATTTTTGACGCTGTTAAGGAAATATCGGAGGCTCAAAGCCTGGAAGAAGCAAGAAGCATATATCCGAATTTTGATTACTCTCACCTTGAGTCCGTTTTTGGAATACTTGAATCTCTGGATGTCAGCTTTGTTCCTGATTTTGGAATTGCCAGAGGGCTTGATTACTACACAGGTGCTGTGTTTGAGATGTATGCAGAAGGTCTCGGAGCCCAGAAGCAGGTGTGTGGTGGAGGTTCTTACAGGCTTTCAAGGCTTTTTGGAGGGGAAGATGTGCCATCAACGGGCTTTGCAATTGGATTTGACAGGGTTGTTGAGGTGTGCGATGTTGATGTTGAAAGAAAGCCTACTGTAATTGTTGTTGGCTTCAGAGACAGCACCAAAGCCTTCAGGGTTGCTGAAATGCTTAGAAGTGCTGGAGTCACTGCCATTGTTGATGTTATGGGAAGAAATGTTAAAAAGCAGCTGAGCTATGCAGACTCAATAAAAGCTGACTTTGCAGTTTTTGCAGGGGAAGAGCTCGATAGAGGAAAGATCAGGATTAAAAATCTGAAAACACAAAGGCAGGAGGACATCGATCTGGAGGACGTAGGGAGTTACTTTTTGAAGTATGGCGTATGAAGTTCATGAGGTCTCAGAACTCTCTCAATCTCTGAAAAAAGCTGTCAGTCCCTTGAAGTATATAATCAGTACCCAGCATGTTAAAATAATAGCATAATTTACCAGAATTCCATCATAACTGAATCTTGCAATTCTCACTCTCCTTTTCATGGGCCAGTAAAGCTGGACTCCAGATCTTGTCAGCATGTCAAGCAGTATGTGGCTTCCAATTCCAAGAAAAGCTGCAACACCAATCAGGCTGTTTATCATTCCAGTCAGAACTGAAACTGAAAGGAGAAAGACAATGGAATGTGTCAGAGTTCTGTGTTTTATTCCCACAATCAGATCAAGGTCACTTATCAATCCAAAAAGAACAGCATAGAGGGAGAACTGAATGTCTGATGTGATGAGATATCCTACCGTAAATGCAGCAATTCCGTGGGTTACCTTCATCATTGGGATCACCAGAATCCAAGCTGAAGGAGTTAAAAAGTCTTTGATAAATGTTGTTGAGAGAGTTATGGAAGTCTGATAATGGATCAAATCTGATAAACACCAAACAGCACAGTCAGAATCAAGGCACATATGAAAACCTCTCTGAATTGAATTTCCCCACATGCCTCACTGCAAAAATCCAGATTGTTGAGGACCATAAGGTGACAGCCAGATTGATTATCAAATTAGAGTAAACCGAATTTATCGGGATTGAAGAATGCATTACAGCATCCATCACATCAGGATTCTGCTGTAACTGGATAACGCTCATCTTCGGGACTTCAGAGTTTGCGATGTAATCTACAGGCGTCGGAATTGTTATATCAAAATCTCTACTTCTTGTTTTACTGCATGGCATCTTCGAAATCCCCTGCGAAATCGTCTGTTATCTAACAGGTAAGAAAGAGGATATAAGAGAATGCCTAACTTTGGCTCGAATATCAATAATTCCGATCGTAATAGCAGCATGGATAGAGGCTAATATAATCCTGAAGATTGCCAAAGCGATGCTGAACTCGACAAAAGGTATTTGAATTGGTTAATCCACCCTTAGAGTATAAAAAAGAAAACAATCCAGTTCAAAGTTATGGAGGTGGAAAATAACTACATTGCAGAGTTGCGTTGATCTCTCTATTTTAACACAGGGGAAAACAATGGACGAAGTTGTATAAAATCTCAAAGAGACCATCAAACTCCACTTGGAGGGAAAAGACTTAGAAGAACTGAAAATCTCTCTCGCTTTGCTGTTTTTAATAAACATGGATCATCAGAAATTGTATCGATATCCAGTAAGTTCCTTCAGCAGTGGAATCTCTTCTACCTTCTTTTGGTCCAGCATATCGGCAATTATCCCCGAAGGTCTACTGGGTGGTTTTTCTATCTTCACAACACGGTTTGGTGTGATCAGATAGTTCAGTGAAACATCATGAATGCTCTGTGGGATGGGGGTGCTCAGAATCTGAATTTCATGGACAGTTGTTGCAACAGGTATCTTTCTTTCAATCAACTCAAGTTCTGAGAGAATTCCAAACTCTATGTCTCCATAACCTTCACCTTTTCCAAGTCTGTGACCAAATGTGTTGACTGCAACACTCCCCTCAATGATGAAATCTATCCTCTCAAGTTTTTGAAGCTTCCTGACAGAGTCAAGCCTGAGACCATATTTGAATGCTCCCTTTATTGTCGATGCCTGAAAAAATTCTGACTCTGGTATGTTTTCTGGATCAATGAGGAGAAATCCTTCTTTAATTCTTGGGGTTGGCATAATGAGCTTTTTACCTTCTTTCAGTGCCCTTAACCTTACACTTTTCTGGGGGCTGTCCGGGTTGATTTTTACAATTTCTGCATTTTTCCACTCCTCAAGTTTATCAAAATGAGCGGAGCATCTCTCCGATCCATGAAAGTTCGGAATCCTGCCCTGTGGTGGGAGAGGGAACCTTGCTATTTTTCTCTCAGCCATAAGATCCCATATCTCTTTTCTGATCACATCCTTTGCCTTCTTTATTTTTTCATAATCTTTTTTCATGGCATTTCCCCTTTTTCCGTGATCTGTTTTAACAGTGGAATACTTCTCCAAAGTCTTTATAAACCCACAGATTGAAGTGCGGAAAGATTTAAAATCTAACGAGTAAAGGCTGTGAGCCGATGAATGATGAACGTAAGTGAAGGAGGTGGATGAAATGGTATATGTCAGGTTTGATGTTCCTGAGGATTTGCAGAATGAGGCTCTGATATTGCTTCAGAAGGCAAAGGAGACTGGAAAGGTGAAAAAAGGAACCAATGAGACAACAAAATCTGTGGAGAGAGGGCTTGCCAAGCTTGTGTACATTGCCATGGATGTTGATCCCCCTGAGGTTGTTGCACATCTTCCACTGCTGTGTGAGGAGAAGAACATACCCTACGTGTATGTCAAAAACAAGGATGACCTGGGCAAATCGGTTGGAATTCACGTGTCATGCGCTGCAGCAGCAATTCTGAGCGAAGGAGAGGCAAAGAAGGAGCTTGAAACTGTTGTCTCCAAAGTAAATGGTCTGAAAAAATAATTTTTTGAGGTGAATTTTTATGAGTGAGGATGAAGACATTCAACCAGCTGAGGTTGTTGAGATTGTCGGAAGAACAGGAATGCATGGTGAAGCAACTCAGGTCAAGGTCAGGGTGCTTGGTGGTGAGAACAAGGGCAGAATAATCACGAGGAATGTTTTTGGTCCTGTAAAGGTTGGGGACATTTTGATGATCAAGGAAACTGCAAGGGAAGCAAAGAAGCTTGCAGTGAGGTGATACAATGGTACTTGAAAAAAAGACGTGCTCATTCTGCGGTGAAGAAATAGAGCCAGGTACAGGAAAAATCTATGTCAGGAAGGATGGCAAAATTCTTCATTTCTGCTCAAGGAAGTGTGAGAAAAACATGGTTGTGCTGAAAAGAAATCCCAGAAAGCTCAAATGGACAAAATACTATGCAGGGAGGAAGTGATATGGAGAGAACCTTTGTTATGGTAAAGCCAGATGGTGTTCAGAGGGGGTTCATTGGAGAGGTTGTATCGAGAATTGAGAAAAAAGGTCTCAAGATAATTGCAATGAAAATGCTCAGAATCAATGAAGGGGTGGCAGA
>JALURI010000161.1 GCA_027016965.1 Geoglobus sp. | reverse complement strand
TGGTGACAAGTTTCTGCATTCTGTCCTTTCTGCCAAATCCCAGAATCTCGTGAACAATTTGGCTTGCAGATCTGAACCTCAGATAAAATCCCTCAAATTCCAGTGCAAGACCTATGTTGTAGAGTGTTTCCCTGTCATAACCAGATAGTTCGATGTATCTCTCAACCTCCCCCTCAGCCCTATCTGCCACTACAGAAACAGCTGGAAGAATCTTAAGATCTTTATCAGTTATCATCCTCGCTATTTCTGTGCAGAGAATTCCAGATGTATAATTGCTATCTCCTCCAGCCCTGTACGGATTGACATGATGAAGGAGGTACCTGTCCACATCTTCATCAGGGAAATGATGATCAACTGTTAAAACGTCTGCACCAAAAATCAGCATCTGTTCAATAGCTGGAATATCTTCAACACCTGACCCGTTATCTACCAGAATTATGAGAGGTATCTTATCTCCAAATTTAACCATGTCTTCCAAACTTTCATCAAGGTCTTTCACAACATCATCAAGTTCGTAAAATGGAGCCCTTGAAACTTTCCTTCTAACAAGGTAGTTCTTCGCATCAGGATCAGGATGAACTCGCTCGATATAATCAAGCAACGCAATTTCAAGTGCAACTCCACCGCAAACTCCATCAGCATCCCAGTGATGACGTATTATTATCGGTCTTGACTCGAGGATGGCTTTTTTCAGTTCCCCAGCCACATTCATCATATCTTCTCTGAGAGTCTCAAGAACCTTGCTTTTGATCATGAACCCCTTAAACTCTGGCTGTGCCTTTTTTCTGATCTCCATTTCAATAGATTTTTCGATCTGTGTTGCCTCTGATCCAAGCAGTCGTTCCATCTCCAGAACTTCAAGCTGAAGTTTTGTGTCCCTCCTCTTGACTATTCCAATTACTCTGACTACATCCCCTGCATTTATGCCGGGGTAAGCTCTTTCTCCCGCCTCAAAAGCGGCACAGTTAACAAGTCCCGTTTCATCTATTACTGTGAATATTGTTGGACCGCCTGTAAGCTTAACATGTTCAACCTTCCCCCTAATCTCCCCCATTTTACCAATAAACCTTTCAAGCTGGGATATTTTGAGGAGAGGAGCAGATTTTGATACCTCTATAATTGTGTAGTCCTTCCTGTTAGCAAGACTCAGATCTATCTCTCCTGTTGTTCTTATTCCATCCACCTTCACAAAAACCTCATCACTCTCGTTCAGCCTTGCATTTCTCAGATTTCTTTTATGAATAAGGCCTCTCAATCTTCTGTTTAAATTCACAAAAATACCTATGTCGGTAATTCCTGAAACTCTGCCAACATAGACTCGGTTAAGCTTGATTTCTTCCAGCCCACAGCTGTTTTTCAAAAGGTATGCATGTGGCTTCTTCCTGCAATCACCGCACAGTTCCTTATCACCATACACAGACTTACCGCATATTCTGCACTTTCCAGCTTTTCCAGTTCCATTGCAATTACTGCATAAATTCATTCTTTTAACCTTTCCCGATCCCATGCAAACACCACAGATTCCCTGAAGAAACATCTTGAGCTGCTCATCACTTAGCTCAGACGTTATTTTTGGATCAAAACTCCTGGATTTGCCAGATCCACCACATACCCTGCATTCCTCCTCAATCTCCACATATCCTCTACCCTCACAGAAATCGCACGCCATCCTGCCAGATGGTCTCACAATTTAGAATATATAATTTTAGGCTGGTCTATTTACCTCTGTATATCTCGTGTACTTCTCTTCTGATTAAATCTGCAACCTTTCTCGGATTTCTGTCTTCAATAACGAGGATGCACCATCTCCCATTCCAGTAAACTTCTGGAAAAGAGTGGTCAAATCCTTCCATATCGACTTTTCTTGTTTTTAGCCCATTAACCTCCCGTAAGAGAGTTCTGATGGCAGTGACAAACTCACCACAATTTCCTTTTTCTGCAGCACAATTAGTTTCTCGTATCCATCAAACCATTCAAGGTATGCCGCAAACAGTGGTATGAATCCCAGGTAAAATCCTGAATTCTTGGTTATAGCTCTGTTGGTCAAACTCTCATTTCTTCCGTAAGTCCCTTCAAATACATCCCTGTATTTTACAGCAACTGACCAAGAAGAATTCAGCCCATCTTGCTCTGTAAGATTTTCCTTGAAAAGCTGCGAGTACTCATCCACAATACCACGATACTCAAACTCCATAGCGACAACCATTGAAATTTGGGCGAGCAACCAGAAAATGAGGAACATTGCGATCATTTGTCTCAATACTGTCTTCAAACTTCTTTCGGATTTCCATATCTTGTATGCAAAAATTAGCAGTGAAAAAATTAATTTTTAAGTTACTATGTTTCTATATATTCTGGAGAAAGCCCATTTCCTATCTTAATTACACGGTGACACAAATTTAAGCTTGAAGTGGTGAGAGAGATGTATGAAAATAGAATAGTCATTGACCCAGAAGTCAGACATGGAAAGCCAGTTATCAGAGGAACAATGGTACCGTGGATGTTATACTCGGTTCACTCGCGGGAAGGATGAGTATTTATCCACTCAGAGAGGAAGACTGTAGAAAATGGTAACAACACAGCTCTCTCCTGTCTTCCCGAATAATTTAACCCAAACCCCTTCATCTGTAAATTCAACATCTCTGACTCTCATATTGCCAAGCTCTTCAACCCTACAACCCGACTCCCACAGAACCGAAATCAAAGCCCAGTCCCTTGGATTTTTGGCAGCTTCAATCATCTTCTTTAATTCATCCTCAGTAATCAGCTCGTCCGGGAACTTTCTCGTCTTCATTTCTCCAATCGTGAACCAATCAACAAGCTCTTTTTTCCCAAGCCACCTGAAGAATTCCTTTAATGTCTTCTTATACTCTCTCTTTGTCCACAGTGATAGATTTTCTTTTCTAATCCGCTCATCAATCCATTCAAGAACTTTCTCAACATCTTCTCTCTGCCAATCAGTAAATGGTTTATTAACAACTTCTGATATCTTAACAAGCTGTTCAATCAGCTTTGAAACTCTGGCAAGTGAAAGATCATTCGCAAAACAATAGCTTTTGAATTTCAGGATTAGCTTTTGATTTTCCTCACATATATTTTCGAGTCTTTTCAGTGCCCTTTCTAACCTCTTGTTAAAATCATGGATCATGTTGAAAACTTACAAATAAGCCATATTAAAACAATCCCTGCCCTGAAACTAATTTTAGAGGGCCCGGACCGGGATTCGAACCCGGCTCCTGGGATCCACAGTCCCAGAGGATGACCACTACCCTATCCGGGCCATCCTGACAGGAACTTGATGGAGGAGTCTGCTTATAAATATTTCACCCTATCAAGGCTGGATTTTTCATAAAGTTCCTTTCTCAATGCCTCAAGCAGGAGCTCTTTCTCCCCTGCAAATTCTGCTGCTGAAAGGACATCAACTCCTAAATCCTCTCCAGCCTTAAAAACTCTGACAACCTTTTCCCTCCAGTTTATATCCCTTGTTAGATGATGATCCAGTATCAGATTTCTGATTCTATTGCTCATAATATCCACCAAATTCTCGATGCTCTTTTCAAGGCTTTTAACTGAGTATCTGTATCCGAGCATGTAGGTCATGGGTCCATCAACGAAAACCGTTTCAGCATCTCTCTCAGCTATCCACCTGATCTGCTCATCAAGTGATGCTCCTTCAACATCGCTTGTAAAAAGAAAAGATCCTTTTTCCTCAATATAGATCATCACCACATACCCGAGTCTTGAATCTGTTCCGTGAGGAACAGGAGGTGAAAACTCGATAAGGGTGTTGCCTATTTCAATTTTCTGACCATCGGCAATAACAATTTCAGACTTGTCTCTTATCAACGAAAGGAATATACCTGCTCTCTTCTTTTGACTGTGATTAATTCTGTTTACCGGATCCTTTATGAAAACGGTTTTTTCTTCAAACAACTCTGCTTTGTCAGGGCTGTGGTGGTCGTAATGATAGTGGGTGATGACAAAAACATCAGCCTTTTTCGAAAGATTTTCGACTGAGTCCCACATTTCATCCATTTTCCTGAATTCAGCAGGGTGAGGTGGCAGACCATATCTTCTCGGTCCAAGTGCAACTCCGGGATCTATGAAGATTCTGATATCCTCTGTTTCAATGAATGTTGCCATGCTTCTCACACCCATTGAATCAAAAGCCACAGGAATGATCCTCACATACCTCATTGAATCGGAAAACTATAAAGGGATTTCTTCATCAAATATTGAACATGAAAATTGGAGACTACATGGAGAAAGATGTTGTGATGGTTGATGAGAGTGAGAAGGTTGTGGATATTGCAAGGATCATGGGGGAGAAAAGAATTGGAAGTGTCATTGTAACAAAGAACGGAAAACCCTACGGAATATTCACAGAAAGAGATTTCTTCTCCAAGGCAATAATAGATGACGGGCTTGAAAACAGGGTTGGGATGTATGCATCTTCGCCACTCATAACGGTGAGTCCGGAGTATACAATCGAAGAGGCATCGAAAATAATGGCAGACATGAAAGTAAGAAGACTTGTCGTTATGGATAATGAAGAAATAGTTGGAATTTTTACTGCAAGTGACCTTGTCAGGGCTCTTTCAGGGAGGTGAAAACATGCTCAAGTGCAAAACATGTGGAAAGGATCTAACGGAGGAGGATAGAGGAATAACATGGAGAGAATGTACAATATGTAAAAAACCTGTCTGTTTTGATCACATCCACTACATAGGGACGTGGATGAGAGGGCTCTATAAAGATTACGTAACTGTGATTCCCGTATGCGAGGACGAACTGCCAAGAAAAAAGTTAAAGACCCGAATTGAAGGGAAACTCTGATGGAGAGGATTTTTGTTCTGATTGCAAACAAAGCAACAACCTCATCTTTCAATCTGAATGACCTTGCAGGCTCAGCAGGAAGAATGGATATCGTATGCAGATTTATCTCTCAGTCTCTTTTCATATCTCATAAAATCAGAAGGGGTGTTACGGTTTACGCTGTACTTAAAGGACCACCGGATCCCTGCAAAACCATAAAAATCTCAGGAAATGATGTCAAATATCTCGCTCCAGATGAGAGGAACATAGCGGGAATGCTGAACAAAGCCCTGAACACACATGCTGAAAAGGAGTGGAGCAGGGTGTCTCCAGGAGTGTATGTATCCAGGCTGGATCTTCCATCACTTCTTGACACATTAAACGGCAGAAATATTTACTATCTGAGAGAGGATGGTGATGACATACACATGGCAAAAATTTCTGAGCCGGTGTTTGTGATAGGAGACCATACAGGTGTAAAAGAGGAGGATGAAAGAGAGGTGCTTAACAGAGCCAAAAAGGTCATTTCACTTGGAGATACTCCATATCAGGCAGATCAGTGTGTAACCATCATCAATTACCTCATTGACAGAGGATGGTTGAAATGATTTTGCTATGCAAAAAATGCATTGAAAGGCTTGATTTCGGTGCAGAGGGAGACTGCATTCTCTGCGGAAACATATTTGACAGACTTGATGAGATAACTGAAAAAATAACCTCTGAACTTGAGAATTACCAGTTTGACAGCTTTGATCTTGGGATCAGACTTCATGGTAGCATAGCTTCAATGATTGATTTTCTCAGAGAGCGGTATGGAATTGAGGATAGCTTCAAGGATTACCTGAGGAACGAACTGATAAAATGCATCTCAGCAAAAACTGAAAAAAAGAGGAGAATCAATGGAGATATCAGAATTACATTCTATCCCGAAGACCTGAGCTTTGAGATTGACGTGAAATCGATATACATTTATGGGAGATACATCAAGAGGGTCAGAGACCTTTCTCAGACCAGATGGGTTTGCAAAAACTGCAATGGAAAAGGGTGTGAGATTTGCAACTTTCAGGGAAAAAAGTATCTGAGTGTGGAGGAGTTGATAATAAACCCAGCTGTTGAGCTTTTTCAGGGAGACAACGGTTTTCTCCATGGGGCAGGAAGAGAGGATGTTGACGTAAGAATGCTCGGAACCGGAAGACCCTTTATCCTGGAAATTTCAAAGCCAAAAAGAAGAAATGTCAATCTGGAAGAGCTTGAAACTCTGATAAACAGAAATGCCAGAGGGAAAATCGAGGTGACGCTGCTCCATTACGCTAATGCTGGAGATGTTGTAAAGCTCAAAAATGCAAGTTTCTCAAAGATTTACAGGGCTGTTGTGAGATTCGATTGCAAGATTGAGGAGGAAAGAATTATTGAAGCTCTTGAAAGGCTTGAAAATACTGTTATCTGTCAGAGAACGCCAAAAAGAGTAGAACACAGACGATCAGATAAAATAAGAGAAAGAAGAGTGTACTCGGCAAAATTGATTCTTATAAAGAACAGGCTGGCTGTCATAGAACTCCATTCTGAGAGTGGAATGTACATAAAAGAACTCGTAAGTGGAGATGGTGGAAGAACAAGGCCAAGCCTGTTTGAATTAACCGGCTGTGAATGCCATGTTGAGAAGCTGGATGTAATTGCGGTGAGAGGTGGACTTGAGGACGGAAATCTTAAATACAATCCCCCCGCATTCAAGATTAAGCGGAGGTAATGATCATGGGATGGAAATCACATGGTTTCAGGTTTAGATCTGGCAGAAAACTCAGAAAGAAGGTGAGAGAGAAAGGTCTGAAGATCAGAAAGGTAATGCAGACCTTTGAAATCGGTCAGACAGTTCACATTGACATAGAGTCAGCATCGCAAAAAGGGATGCCCCATCCAAGATTTCAGGGAAGAACCGGAAAAATTGTGGGTATAAGAGGTAGAGCTTATCTGGTTGAAATCACAGATGGAGGAAAGAAAAAGATAGTTTTTGCAAGGCCAGAACATCTGAAGCCAGTGGGGGCATGAAATGACATTCAAAGAGGTTCTGGATTTTGAATATATCACAGCTGCAGAGGCAAAGGACGTTATGGAAGATATCATAGCGAAAAGAAAAGAGAAGGGTGAGCTTTCTTTTGAAGCACGAAAAACCATGAACTACCTTAATGCTGTTGTCAAGATATCTCCTGAAAAGGCAAGGAAAATTGTGGAAGAAGCGAGCATGCTCCCTTTGGTAAGTGATGAAATGGCGATAAAGATTGCCGAAATTCTTCCTGAGATTCCCGATGAGGTCAGGGTGATATTTGCAAAGGAGAGAGTCACTCTAAGTCAGGAAGAGATAGAACAAATTCTGGATATTGTGAAAAAGTATAAAAATTAACAGAAAAAATTAAATACTTCCATTTTAAATTGGATGGTGGTTATGACAGAGAAGAGAAAGCTTGAGGATCATGCGTATGTATTGGACTTTATGCCTTACGGTCATCCCGATGATAGGACCCCGATTCACAGAAGAGAGCCCTTGGCTCAGGTTGTTGGGGAGCAGTATTTCACCCTACTCGAGGTTAGCATAAAAAAAGGTAGTAATCCACTTATCATGGAAAAAGTTTACATTGGAAAGGGAGAAAGGGATGTGGTAAATAGAATAAAAAGGAGATTAAGATACGATGACCTTACCCCAACAGCAAAATCTGAACTTCCATTTGTTCTTGAAAATATCGTAAAAGAACAGGAAGAAAGATTTGTGGAGTTTTATAACAATGCAGGTCCAATAACAACCAGGCTTCATCAGCTTGAACTTCTCCCGGGAATAGGTAAAAAACTGATGTGGGCGATTATAGAGGAGAGAAAGAAAGGTCACTTCAAGAGTTTTGTTGATATTTCTGAAAGAGTAAAGGGACTTGCACATCCAGAAAAAGCAATTGTTGCAAGGATAATAGAAGAGCTGAAAAACCCATCCATAAAATACAGACTCTTTACCGCATGAAGTTTTACAGAAGAGAAGGGCAGCACATACTGAAGGACAGAGATCTTCTGAAGAGGATAGTCAAGTACGGAAACATAAGCAAAAATGATGCTGTTCTTGAAATTGGGTGCGGAACCGGAAATCTGACCGAGTTCCTGCTTGAAAGGGCTGGAATTGTTTATGGGATTGAAAAGGACAGGAGATTCATAAAAATACTTGGAAAAAGGTTCAGAAAAGAACTGGAAAATAACAAGTTAATTCTGATCAACGCAGATGCCTTTGGAACTGAATGGCCTGAATTTACAAAATTTGTATCAAACATTCCCTACAAGATATCAACAGATATAACCCTTAAACTTCTGAAGAGCAGATATGAGCTTGCTGTTGTCATGTATCAGAAAGAATTTGCTGAGAGGCTTGTTGCCGCACCAGGAACAAAGAAATACGGACGTCTGAGTGTGATGGCAAGTGCTTTTTGCAAAGCTGAGATAATGGAGTACGTCAGGGCTCAGTCATTCTTCCCAAAACCAAAAGTTGATTCTGCTGTTGTGAGAATAATACCGGAGCCTAAGGTGGAAGTCAGGAACTTTGAGAATTTTGAAAGGCTTGTGAGACTTGCATTCAGTATAAGAAGAAAGAAATTTGGCAAGGTGGCAAAAATTCTTAAACTGGATATCCCGGAGGAGCTTGAAAATGAAAGACCGGAAAACATTCCTCCAGAAGTTTATGCAGAACTGTCAGAACGTTTATGAGCCACAGGAAGACTCAGAATTGCTTTTAAGATGTGCACTCAGGGAGATAAAAAAGAGCGATACTGTCCTCGAGATCGGAGGTGGGAGTGGGTTTGTGTCTTATTTTTTAAAAGACAGATGTAGATTTCTCATAGCCACTGACATAAATCCACATGCTGTGAAATGCATGAAAAAGTTAGGAATAGAAAGTATCAGAACCGATCTTGCCAGAGGAATTAAAGGCAAATTTACCTTGATTGTCTTCAATCCACCATATCTTGAGCTAACTGAGTTTGAAAAAAAAGGAAACTGGATTGAGAAAGCGGTCGATGGTGGAAAGAACGGTGTCGAACTAACTATAAGGTTTTTGAGAGAGATAAAAGTAAATCTTGATCAAAACGGTCGTATAATTATTGTTGCAAGCTCTCTGAACCTGAATTCTATTTGCAGAGAAATGGAAAGACTGGAGTTCAGTTTTAAAATCATGGACAGAATAAAGCTGTTTTTTGAAGAGATCTACGGAGTAAAGATAACACTTCAGAGCTGAGACAATACCTGATTTATCTTAAAAATTATCCGTTCATTTGCTTCTTTAATTGCCTCAATAGGACTCTTGCCGGAGGTTCTTACAATGAGCTCAGCCTCGTCCTTCAGCGGGTGTAAAATATTATACTTTGCCAGCAATACACCCTCATCACCTACAAGCTCATGCTGTAGCAAATTGAGATAGGTATGGTCTTCTCCTTTTATCATGAGCTTCAGATAATCTTCTGAGATTTCCAACACCTTTATCTCCACACTACCACTCCCCTCTGCCGTAGTATTCCGATATCTTTCTTCTTTCCACATTCCCGCACTCCGGACATTTAAGCTTATCCTTGTCTTTCTGGAGTGGGGTGTTGCATTTTTCGCATATTGCCTTTATCACACCCATTTCTCTCTCCTTTATCGAAAGCCTCAGGTTGCTATCAATAACCCTCGCTCTGATTATGTCCATGTATCTGACACCATCTTCAACGTTTTTGAGATAACCCTCACTCATGTTCGAAACATGAAGAAATCCCCTGTCATAGTGCCTCAGTGCCCTATCACTGCCCTCTTTTCTTCCTATTTCAACCATGGCAAAACTTCCCCTTGTGTCAACCACCCTTCCCACGACCACATCATTTTTCCTGACTTCTGGAATTGATTTTACCGGTACTATCTTTACAGTTTTCTCCTCAACAATCGCCTTTCCGGCAGTTGCAGCAAACAGCTTACCATCTTCCTCATACACTCCATAACCGGGAATGTACTCCTCAGCATATCCCAGAAAATCGCCTGGAAATACCATCATTTCAACATCCTCTCCATTCTGAATACCTCTACGGGTATCAATTTATATTGTTTTTGATGAAAGTGATATGTTTTCTTCAGAGGCATTCTGTATTTCCAGATGTGTGTTACCTGAAATCCATCAAGTTCTGCCATTCTTCTTACAAACTCTTCAGAACCTGCAGAGTGTATTGAATAAATAACATTACCTATTTCAAAGGCTTTTTTCAGAAAAACTCTGTCAGCATGTCTTTTTTTAATTCCAAAAGGAGGATTCATTACAATTCCAGCTCTTTTTTTTACCACTAAATGCTCCACATCCTGCTGAATAAAGTTTGCATTCACATCTGCTTTTCTGGAATTTTTCACAGCAATTTTCAACGCATCTCTGTCAACATCCACACCCACGACCTGAAACCCCATCAAAGCCATCGCCACAGAGAGAATTCCTGTTCCGCATCCAAGATCGAGAAAAAAATTCTGTTGAGAGTCAATAATGGAAGCTGTCACCGCAATCTCTGCCGCGAGAGATGATGGGGTTGGATACTGCTCCAGTCTCAACTTGGGACCTGAAAAAAGATCAAGGCTTTCAAGAAAAATTGCAAGATTCTTTTTCATAAAAAATTAAAAAATTTAACCGAAGAGGGCTCCGAGTCCACCAATAACTTCTTCTTCCTTTGGCTCCTCTTCTTCCTTCTCCTCTTCCTTCTTCTCTTCTTCCTGAACTTGCTCTGCCTGAGCTGCCGGTGCAGAAGGTGCCGCAACAGCAGGTGTAAATGCAGCTTTGCTTATAGCCTCATCGATATCCACACCCTCAAGGGCTGAAACAAGAGCTTTCACCCTTGCATCGTTTACCTCAACACCTGCAGCCTCAAGCACAGCCCTAACACTTTCCTCTGAGATATCCTTTCCGGCAGAATGCAGCAACAATGCAGCATACACATATTCCATTT
>JALURI010000160.1:8680-10816 GCA_027016965.1 Geoglobus sp. | reverse complement strand
ACCCAATCCAGTAAGCAACTATCAGAACCCAGTACTGGGTGACCTGAACCCAGACAACGCTCCTCCATCCACCTGTTCCGGCGAAGAGTATGACGAAAAGTGATCCAAGCATCGCTCCAAAAACTGCCGGAATTCCAAGAAATCTTCCTATGATGACTCCTGTCGCAACCAGCTGAGCAACCAAGTATGTGAATGAGACGACGAAAAGCATCAGCACAGCAATGACTCTCGCAACAGGCCAGTTGGAGGATCTTGTCTCTATAAACTCTGGAACCGTGTATGTTCCTGATCTTCTGACGAATGGTGCTATCAGAACTGCAGCAATAACATATCCGAGAGTCCAACCAATAATATATGGCAGACCATCATAACCGAGCAGGGCAATAGCACCTGCCATCGAAACGAAAGAAGCACCACTCATCCAGTTGGATGCAATCGAAGAACCAATGGATATTGGTCCAACATCTCTTCCTGCAACGTAAAATGCTTCAGTTGTTGCTGCTCTCATGACAAGAGCAACTGTCACGTAGATAAGCACCGATCCAAAAACTGCCACAGCCGATGCTGCATATGTGTTTCCTGTTGCTGCAAGGGCTCCAACCACAACGAAATATATCACAAATATGGCTGGAATTGCTACTTTTGGTTCATCCAGAATTCCCATTCTATCACCTCACCTTCCAAGAATCTCCCTATCCCACTTGTCCATTATAAATGCGTATATGAAAATCAGTGCAATCCCCATAACCACAGCAACAAAGCCGGCAAAGAACCAGTGCAGTGGGATTCCGCCAAGAATTCTTATGTTCTGCGTTACTCCTACTGGCAGATGCATGAAAAACGCCGGAATTGTCCAGAGCAACAGCATTACAATGGTCAGCGTCTTCATTTTGCCCCAGTACTCTCTGAAAACCTCTTCACTAACACCACTTTCTCCATTTCCCATCGTCTCACCTTTCCATAATTCTCGATTGTAATCAAAAATAATGTCATATTTAAAGCTTTCGCAATCTGTCACAAATTATCACGGAAATCTCACGTAAAATGGAAATTCAAAAAAGAATTGAGGAAAAAAGATGTGTTTTCACTCCTCTTTCAGAAATCTTCTCAGCAGCTTTCCAGTTGCTGTTCTTGGCAGTGGCTCACTTCTGAATTCAATTACCCTGGGAAGCTTGTACTTCGCAATGTGCTGTTCAAGGAACTTCAAAATGTCCTGTTTCAGCTCATCACCTGCCTCATAGCCTTCTTTTAGCACAACAACAGCCTTGACAATCTCTCCTCTGATTCCTTCAGGATCCGGCACTCCAATAACTGCACACTCCCTGATAGCAGGATGTTTGCTGAGGGGCTGTTCGATTTCATCAGGACCTATTCTGTAGCCTGAGGACTTTATCAGATCATCATCTCTTGAAACAAAGTATATGTAGCCTTCCTCATCTCTCCTGACAAAATCTCCAAGCACATTCCAGCCGTTCTTGACACTTTTTCTCTGCTTTTCATCGAGAGGTCTTGTTGGATGATTCCAGTATCTTATGCCTGTTGCACCCTTTATGTAGAGATTTCCAACCTCTCCGGGCTTGCACTCCTCTCCTGTCTCAGGATCGATTATTCTTGCCACATATCCCGGAACAGTCCATCCAATGCTTCCTGCCCTTGGCTCTGGAGCGACTGTGTTGCTTATGCAGATGTGTACCATTTCAGTTGCTCCAAGAGACTCATATATTGGCATTCCGAACCTTTCCTCCCATCTCCTTGCTGTGTCAGCTCCGAGAGCCTCTCCTCCTCCAGTGCATAGCCTCAGAGTCGATAGATCGTATTTCTTTATGTATTCGTCAAGATTTGGGTTTGCCAGAATCATTCGGTATGCTGTAGGCAGAGAGCTGAAGACCGTGATACCATGCTCCTCCACAAATCTGAAAAAGTTGTCAAAGCTGAATCCAGGCCAGATGCTTGTTGCTGCACCATGGAAGTAAGGAATCAGACAGCCATTTCCGTAGCCCATTGCGAAGCTGACAGGTGCTGGACCACCAACAACATCCTCATCTGTGAGCTTCCAGACGTACTTTCCAACAAGATAGACCGATGCAAGAATGTTTTCCACAAAGTGGACACAACCCTTCGGTAATCCTGTTGTTC
>JALURI010000160.1:3438-8670 GCA_027016965.1 Geoglobus sp. | reverse complement strand
TCGCTGCTGGGGTGCCTATTTCAAGTGGCACAGGATCAAACCCTGCACTTTCCTTGTAAACCTCATCAAAAGATACAAACGGATCATTCAGATCTGCTCTCTCAGTAACAATAATCTTCTGAACTGTGTTAAGTTCTGAAACCGATTCTTCAACAGCCTTGAATGTCCTGTCATCACCTGTGACAAGTATCGCCTTCAGTTCAGCATTGTTTGCAACATGAACGATTTCCTTCTTCGCCCACATTGGGTTCAAAGGAACCGGAATTGCCCCTGCCTTCATTATGCCGAAATTCACTGCAACAGCCTCAGGCATGTTCCTCATTCTGAATCCGACCCTGTCATACTTTTCAATTCCAATACCTTTCAGAAAGTTTGCTATCCTGTTGCTCAGCCTGTAAAGATCTCTGAAGGTAACCCTTCTATCTTCAAAGTAAACAGCAACCTTTCTTCCCCTACCTTCCCTGATGTTCCTGTCAAGAATTTCTTCAGCAAGATTGAGCTCATTTCTGTCTCCTATGATTGCCTTAACCTCATCCGGAATTACAATTTCCGGCCAGTCCTCCTTTGGAACAACATAGTCAAGAATACCCATACCATCTACCCCCAAATTTTTTATATCTTACCTCCTCTTTCCAGAATTTATTGTTATAAATAGGTTACGAAATTGATTCGCCGTGAAATTTTATGCCTTCCTCAGCTGTAAAATTTGAGTCTGTAAACATTACCTCCCGGCTGATAAATTGCAACGTTTCCTGGCATCGGATTCAGGTTTACCTTTTTCTGAAACTCTGTCTGGCTTTGCCAGGTTGAAGAATTTACCAGAAAAACACCCCTGTAAAATGCGGTGCCGTAGGTATGGACGTGCCCGGAATGAACGATGTCCGGAACATCATCCACCACAAGGTAATCGTCTTTCTCAGGAGCAAGAGGGCTTCTTTCACCATAAAGAGGTGCAAGATGTCTTCTTTTCAGCAATTCCACCATTGCATCATGTGGTTTTTCGTAGCTCAGTCTGGAAACTCTCGAAATTATGTCATCAAGACTTCTACCGTGATACATGAGAACCTTCACACCTTCAACATCGATGTAGGATGGATTGCCAACATGAACAACATTGTTTGAAAAGAGGGATGAGAACTCCTTTGGTAAAGCCGGCTGTGGTTCAGCCTGTCTTACAGCATCGTGGTTGCCTGGAGAGACTATTATTTTCAGATCGCTTCTTATTCTGTCAAACTGTTTTGCTGCAAACTCATACTGGGCATTGATGTCGTCTATCTCAAGCTCCTTCTCCTGATCAGGATAAACCCCAATTCCGTCCACCACATCTCCAGCAACGAAAAGATATTTCACAGATTCTGCAATCTCATCGAGCCTTCTGTTTCCGCTTTCACAGTTGATCCACGATACAAACTTCTCCCATGATTCGTGAAGAAACGTGTTACTTCCGAAATGTATATCCGAGATGAACGCAACAGAAAAATCTCTTTTTGCCCTTCCATTTCCATTGAGAGGAATGTCGGGAAAGGTGATTCTGTCTGCAATTATGCTCCTTCCAGCTGGTCTTCCTGTAATCCCAACAATTTCATCTCCAAAAAGTTCCATAGCCTGTTCCTTGACCTTACCTTCAGCGTAAACCCTGATTCTCCCTGTTCTGTCCTCCACCTCAATCATGGCTCTGTTTTCATTCAACTCCCTTACGCTGTTGACAAAACCTATGATTTCAATGGTTTCTGCCTTTATTTTTGAAAGAGATGCTATCGGGACTGCCTTAACTCTGTTTCTCAGAATTCTGCTTAGTTTTTCAAACCTTGAATTGAAGTAAGCCACAAAATCCTCAACAGTTCCTCTGCAAGCAGATCTGCCAGTAACATCTTTAAGAACCTTTATTTCTTCCTTCTCTGTAGTTTTTCTGGTTTTTACAGGAGTGATTCCATTTCTTTTCATTCTTTTTTGAAGTTCCCCTATGACCTCTGAAACCTCTTCAGGTGTAACTATGAAAGCACCATTGCATTTTGCACAGGTTTCCCTTACAACAACATCCACATCAAAACTCGATGAAAGAATCAGCTTCACCGCGTCTGGATGGACATTGTAACCGTTAACTGCAAACTTTGCAACGACAGTTTTTGTATCGATATTTTTAATAACCATGAAACTTCAACCTCCGCCAATGGATGACAGGCTTGCTGGCTTAGTTAAAGATTTGATAACAACACTTATAATTGTTGGTCTTATTGCTGGTGGAGGTTATGCAATAACTGGAACCTGGCCTTTCATGGTTGCTGTTCAGAGCGGAAGTATGGAACCAAACCTCAATATCGGTGATGTTGTATTTCTTGTGAGCCCCCAGAAGAAAGAGATAATAACGTATCTTGACGGAAAAGATACAGGGTATAAAATGTTTGGAGATTTTGGAGATGTGATTGTTTACAAACCAAATGGAGATGGGTCCAAAACTCCAATAATCCATAGGGCAATCATGTACGTCAAAGAAGGACAGAAAATTGGGAATTACGTTGCTGAAAATGATGGATACATAACGAAGGGTGATCACAATCTACTTCCAGACCAGCCCCTCCTGTCCAAACCTGTAAAGGATGAATGGATAATTGGTGTTGCTGTTTTCAAAATTCCCTACATAGGCTACTTCAGACTGATTTTTGGCTAATTTTTCCTGATCCTTGCATCAACAACAACATGATAGACCTTTGGTGAGTAACTTTTTACCTTTCTCATCGATATCTCAAGAATTTTTGTGTTCATCGCCTCTGCCTGCTTTTTCACCCTTTCCAAAGGTCGTCCAATAACCTTTTCCGGAGTTGCCTCATGATAATGGACCCATCCCTCTTCATTTAACGCATTTATAGCAGTTTCAAGAAATTTCTCACATTTTATATGACCCATAATCACTCTGTCTGCAAAGTTTTCTGGAATTAAATTCATCGAATCCCCGAGAACAGGAATTACATTTTTCAAACCATTGAGTTTTATGTTTTCAAGTAAAAACCCGTATGAGACAGGATTGAGTTCTATCGCATAGCACTTCTTCGCCTCTGAATGTTTCATAAGCGGAACTGTAAAGTATCCAATGCCTGCAAACATGTCAATAACTATCTCGTTCCTTTCAACAAGCCTGGCAATTCTCATTTTTTCAAATTGATTTCCCTGGCTGAACATCACCTTCGTGAGATCAAATCTGAAAATACATCCATTTTCCTTTACTTCAACCAGACTCTTTTTCCCGATCAGGGGGATGATTTCAGGCTTTCGCTCCATTCCATACCTCCCACGATCAAGCCATATTGAATTCAGTCTGTAGTTTTTCAAAACCTCATGGGCTATTTTATTTCGGTATTCAAAAATGGATGACGGAAGTTTCATCAACCCAACATCTCCAAAAATCTTCAGATCAGTATTTCTCGGGTAGGATCCAGCAATACTTTCCACGATCTCTCTGAAATTCTTTTTATCTTTAAATACCGGATTTCTGTCCTCAATTATCTCGTATTCTGCTGAAAATGATCCAAAGTCCTTCTTTACCGGAATGATTACGTATCCATTTTCAAATCTGATCCTCCTGCTTCTGTCCTTTACTCCCGATTTCTCAAGTTCCTTTCTAACTTTTTCTGCAATCTCCTTCCTCACCTTAACAGCCTTCATATCACCACAAGATCAGGGTGTATCACAATCAGTCTGTCACCGTGTCTTGCAACATAAACCCGATCTCCTACTTTGAGACCGGTTTCCGGCTTTTCAGTGATTGCTGTCCGGTATGTGAAGGGATCCAGGATCTCAACGGTATTCTCATCAACATTAAGAACCGTGCTCTCTCTGAGTTCATCTTTCCTTGCGATTACAACCGGATCTTTCAGCCTCACCGCCTTTCCGGTTTTAACATCATATCCCTTTCTCCTTGGAACATCTCTCACAACAGCGACAACGCCTTCACCCTCCACAATGTCACCTCTGAAAAACTCAGGAAGCCTCACAAGGTAAGTAAATCTGAAAAAATCCTTTCCATCCTCTCTTCCTGCAATTTTATTGCTCTCCTTTGTTTCTGCACCCATCTCCCTGGATATGATTCTGGAGATCTTAACACCAAGGTTCCTGTCTCCAAGATAGATATCTATACCTTCCCTTCTCTCCTCTATTTTGGAAACAAAGGCTTTTGGATTGCTCTTTTCCTTAATAAGCGAAGTTTCAACAATATCATAAATTCTCTCGATTTCCTCATCCCTCAGCTTTCTTCTGTCTGCCCTTACCTGGAGTATTGCCTCGTAATATCCTCCTGCCTGTCTGCTGCATTTCTCACATGCAATTTTTTTAAGCCTGACTTCAAAAAAAGTTTCAAAGTGATGAGAATGATCCCTGATTCTTCCTTCAACATGAAACCTGTACTTTCCAATCTCATCCCCCACAGGATAAAAATGAAAAATTTCAACTTCAAATTCATTGTGAATGGAAGCATTTTTCAGAAGATAATGCTCCACCGCTTCTTCGAGAGTGGTCTGCCTCCATCTGTCAATTCTGAAATCACCACACCTAGAGCACTGAATAATCTCAACAACAGGTGGTACGGATATGAGCTCAACACCTTTTGACAGACACTCACCACATACTGAATAATCGCTTTCCTTCCCACATGATGCACATCTCATTGCAACCATGGAAATTGCTGACAGGGTATATATTCCTTTTCAGGCATGGAGAATTAAGCTGAGAATGATTAAAGTTTTAAAGCTTCTTTTCAGATTCGGGCACTATGAAAATAATCGCCTTTGTTGGTCTCCCCCTGAGTGGTAAAAGTACAGCATCCAGAATTGCTGAGGAAATGGGGATTCCTGTCGTTGTGATGGGAGATATTGTGAGAGAAGAGGTTGAGAAAAGAGGTCTTGAACTGACAGATGAGAATGCTGGAAAGGTTGCATCAGAACTCAGAGAAAGGGAGGGGATGGATGCAATAGCCAAGAGATGCATTCCAAGGATAAAAAAGAAGATTGAGAAGAAGGGTGTTGTTGTGATAGATGGGGTAAGAGGTATTGCAGAGGTTGAGAGGTTCAGAAGTGAGTTCGGCGACAATTTTATTCTAATAAATATCGAAGCACCAATTGAGCTCAGACTTGAAAGGGCAAGAAAAAGGATGAGGGATGATGATGTGAGAACAGTTGATGAGCTGAAAAACAGGGATGAGAGAGAGCTTTCCTGGGGGATGGGTGAGGCAATAAAAATAGC
>JALURI010000160.1:1694-3428 GCA_027016965.1 Geoglobus sp. | reverse complement strand
TCGAAATTCAGACAGCTGCTGAGAAAGCAGAAAATACTTGACACTGCCAGAAACATGTTCATTTCTGGACGAAAAGGAAACAAAGTTGTTGTTTATCTCAACAAGCAAACTGCATTTATTTCAAGGATAAACTTTGCGGAAGAGAATGCAATTCTTTCACCTTTAAAAGTAACATTCAGACTTTTTGATGTCAGCATGGAAAAATTTCTTGATTATCTCGTCCCAGAAACGAAAGACGGCAGACCTGTCAGAGAGGTAGACAGACTTTAAATGCTGTACAAAAAATATATGAGTAAGGTGATAAACATGAATATAAGGGAAATGATAAGATTCTGGCTTGAGGATGAGGGAATGTTCAGGAAGGATGTTGATGACGCAAATGCAGATTTTCATTTCATAATTGAGGTCCCTCCTGGCTCTAATCAGGTAATAGACATAATTGCCCCAAAAAACAAGGATCTGCTTCTTGTTGCAAGCGGGGTCAAGCTCAGTGATGAACATTACTCTGCTGTCATGAGCATGGATGACAAGGAAAGGGAGAGATTCATGTGGGATATAAGATTCTCACTGATATTTCTGAAAACGGAGTTCCAGATTATTCCGAATGCCATCTCACCCCAGCTCTTCCAGTTTACCAGAAAGCTATATCAGGAAAATCTTACAAGGCAGTCCCTGATGGATGCGGTAGGAGAGGTGCACAAATGCAAGCTCTTCATAATCTGGAAAATGCGGGAAAAATTTGACAGAATGGATAAGGACAAGGGTGTTATGTACATCTGAGCCTGCAAAAAATTTAAAACTGAATTTCTGAAATTCAGAATCAATGAAAATTCTGATGGTCATAGTCGATGGCATGGCTGACAGAGGTGTCAATGACACAACCCCTCTTAAATCCGCCAGAACCCCAAATCTCGACATGCTTTCTGAAATGGGGATAAATGGCATAATGGACACAATAAGACCCGGAATAAGACCGGGAAGTGATACTGCCCATCTCTCAATTCTTGGTTATGACCCTTTTGAATACTACACCGGTAGAGGTCCAATTGAGGCATGTGGTGCAGGGATTGATGTCATGCCAGGTGACATCGCATTCAGGGTGAATTTTGGAACTGTAGATGGAAACGGGAGCATCTTTAACAAACGGGTTGTGGACAGGAGAGCAGGAAGAATTCAGAAGAAGGAGGAGCTTGTAAAGGCAATCAATGAAAATGTGAAACTTGATGGAGCTGAATTCATTCTTGGAAATGCATCCGGTCACAGAGCAGCGCTTGTCTTCAGAGGAAAAAACCTCTCTGAAAAAATCACAGACAGCGATCCAAAGAATGATGGGGAGAAAGTCGGGAAAGTGAGAGCTCTTGATCCATCAGCAGAATTTACAGCAAAAATTGTCAATGAATTCATAGAGAAAAGTCACGAAATTCTTGAAAAACACCCTCTCAATGCTGAAAGAGAGAAGAAGGGTTTACCAAAAGCAAATGCCCTTCTGCTAAGGGGAGTTGGAAAAGCTGTCCATGTCCCAAAGTTTTCCGAAAGATATGGAATGAAAATGGCAGTTATTGCAGGTACAACACTGATAAAAGGTATCGGGAGGCTTGTTGGCGCTGATGTGATTCAAAATGAAAGATTTACGGGAAGTAAAGATACAGATCTTAACCTGAAGGTCAAAACTGCCCTTAATTGCCTTGAAAGCCACGATTTTGTTCTCCTGCACATCAAGGCTCCTGATGAATT
>JALURI010000160.1:0-1684 GCA_027016965.1 Geoglobus sp. | reverse complement strand
TTTCAGAGGTGTGCCTCACTGTGCTTTCAGATCACACAACTCCCGTAACCGCAAAGGATCACACAGCCGATCCTGTACCGGTTATGATCATCTGCGATGGAGTCAGAAGGGATGAAGTGAAAGAATTCAACGAGTTTCAGGTTTACAAAGGAGGGTTATGCAGAATAACAGGTGTGGACCTGATGAACATAATCCTGGATTTAACAGGTAAATCTAAAAAGTTTGGAGCGTAAGGAAACATGATGCTTGAAAGTCTTGTCATACCTGAAGGGGCAAAGTTTGATGAGACCCACATAATCCATGAGGGAGATGTGATCATAGGTGACAATGCAGTTGTTGATTTTGGAATCAAGGCAAAGAAAATAATTGTCGGAAGCAGAACAACGGTAAATGGTTACGTAATCGGTGATGAGGTCAGGCTGGATACATGGGCAAAGGTTAAAGGTGATGTTGTATCCAGTGGAGATGCGTACATCGGAGAATTCTCCTCAATAGAGGGCAAACTCACAGTGAGGGGAAATCTGGAAATAGGCAGGAATGTAAGAATAGAGAAAGGCTTTGAAGCAACAGGATTGATCACAATACAGAATCCGCTCCCCGTTCTGATCTTCATATTTGTGTATCTCCTTGAGCTTTTAAGGCTTGGAAAGCTGGATGAAATTGAGGAGCTTTTCAATGAGGAGTTTGAAAACCCATTTGTCATTCCTGACAGCTCAAAGATATCAATGGAACAGATAAAGACGTCAAAAAATGCAATAATAAAATTCAGCAGGGTGCTTGGAAATCTGAAAGCAAGGGATGTTGTTGTGGAGAGTACAGAGCTTTACGGCAGCATAAGAGCAAGAGACGTGGTTATACTGAATTCAAAGGTCCATGGAGCGGTTGAAGGAAGGAGGGTGTACATTGTAGACTCAAGCACCGTTTTTGGAAGAATAAATGCCGAAGAGGTGCATCTTGAGAATGGCTGCAGTGTTGAGGGGAGCATAGTTGGAAGGAAAGGTGTCTGGATAAAGGATGAGGTTGAGTGGGAAATCGAAGAGGAGTCTGAGGAGGATGGAATGGGAGAAAAAGAGATTCAGGAAGATGTTTCCGAACATATACGGGGAGCTTGAAGGAGATATCTTCCCATCCGTCATCGATCATCTCGAGAGGTGTGAAAGCATTGAGCAGGCTGAAGAGATGATAGATTATTTTGTAAGGATAGGTGAGATAACCGAAGAATACGGGAATTTTTTGAAAAGAAGTGGAGTATTAAAGAAGATCATAAGCTCAAGGAAGCATGGTGAGTACACAAAGAGGGGATTGAAATGATTGAGATTGGGCTTGCAGGAAAACCAAATGCCGGGAAATCAACATTTTTCAAGGCTGCAACGATGGCAGATGCTGAAATCGCAAACTATCCATTCACGACCATAGAGCCAAATGTTGGAATAGCCCATGTAAGAACAGAGTGTGTTTGCAGAGAGCTTGACGTTTTTCCATGTGGAAACTGTATTGATGGAGCAAGATTTATACCTGTGAAGCTCATAGATGTTGCCGGACTCGTCCCTGATGCTCATAAAGGAAGAGGTCTTGGAAATGAGTTTCTTGACGATCTGAGGCAGGCTGATGCCATAATCCATGTTGTCGATGCATCAGGCACAACAGATGAGGAGGGCAATGAGATCGGAACAGGAGCAAGAGA
>JALURI010000159.1 GCA_027016965.1 Geoglobus sp. | reverse complement strand
ATCTCCTGCAAATCCGAACATTTCTGCTACTGGAGCTTTGGCTTTTAAAGTTACCATGTCTCCCTCTACATTCATCTCCAGAATCTGCCCCCTTCTTGACTGAATTTCCTTGGTAACGTTACCCATGAGTTCCTGCGGAACTGTTATGAATATGTACTGGAAGGGCTCGAGCAGAGTTGGGCTCGCTGTTAGTATGGCTGCGTGGATAGCCTGTCTTACTGCTGGTATGACCTGTGCAGGACCTCTGTGAACAGCATCTTCGTGAAGCTTTACATCCACAAGTTTCACCTTAACTCCACTGCACGGTTCTCTTGCAAGCGGACCGTTTCTCATTGCTTCTTTGAATCCCTCAAGTATGAGCTCCATTGCCTCTGATAGGTACTGGATACCCTTTGTCATGTCGATGAATAGATTTCCTTCGAATATTTCGGTAACACCCTTTGCCTCATCTTTGGCTAATCCTGCAGATTCGAATTTTTTCCTTCTCTCCACCTTGTCCATTCTCATTGAAACCTCGCCGGATTTGATGAGCTCAACAACACTCTGCGGGAGAGGCTCAACCTGAATGTAGAATCTGTTATGTTTGTTCGGTGACTTCCCTTCTATTACATCAGATGTTCCCTGAACAGTTTCTCTGTAAACAACAATTGGTGGAGATGTCTTGAGCTTGAGACCCTTATCTCTCTCAATCTTGGCGATAACAACTTCAAGATGAAGTTCACCCATTCCCGAAATAAGGTGTTCTCCAGTTTCCTCATTTATCTGGACATTTAAGGTGGGGTCTTCTTTTGATACCTGCCTCAGAACTTCGATGAGTTTTGGCAGGTCTTTCATATCTTCAGCCTCAACAGCAACTGTGACAACTGGCTCGCTCACGTGCCTTATCTCTTCGAATGGAACCATCTTTTCGAGAGAAGTTGCTGTACATCCAACGTATGCATCTTTCAGCCCAACAACCGAGGCTATGTTACCGGCGGGAATCTCCTCCACCTCGATTCTATCTGGTCCCATGTAAATTCCAACCTGCTGTACCCTGTTTTTCCTGTACATCCCACTGATGTAAAGTTCGGCTCCCCTTCTCAGGGTTCCCGAGTACAGCCTTCCGGTTGCAACCTCTCCAGCATGAGGGTCTATTGTTATGTCTGTAACCATCAGCACAATCGGCCCATTGGGATCGCATGAGGTCATGGCTTTACCTTCTTCGGATTCCAGATCGCCTCTCCAGATAACACTTATTCTGTCTTTCTGTGCTTCCAGTGGGCTTGGGAGATGCCTGACCACCATATCGAGAACGACTACATACAGAGGAGTTTTCTTGGCAAGCTCCTCCATATTTCCCTCGGTACAGTAATCATAAACCTCGTTAAATCCTATTCCCGTCTTTTTCATTGCAGGAACCGATATAGCCCATTTATATAGTGCTGAACCAAAAGCCACAGAGCCATTTGAAGCATCGAGTTTCCATTCGTTGTATCTTTCAGGCCTCATCGATTTTATGAATTTGTTGACCTGATTGATCACCTTGGCAAGTCTTAACTGCATTTCCTGTTTATCAACCTGAAGCTCATTGATGAGTCTGTCCACTTTGTTGATAAAGAGAACAGGTTTGACATTCTCTCTCAACGCCTGTCTGAGCACGGTCTCTGTTTGAGGCATCACCCCTTCAACTGCATCAACGACAACTATTGCCCCATCAACAGCTCTCATAGCTCGAGTTACGTCTCCTCCAAAATCAACGTGCCCGGGAGTATCAATTAGATTGATCAGATAGTCTTCTCCTTCATATTCGTGCACCATTGAAACGTTTGCTGCGTTGATTGTTATTCCTCTTGCCTGTTCCATCTCATCGAAATCAAGGAATAGCTGTCTTCCAGCGAGCTCATCAGATATCATTCCACATCCTGCGAGAAGGTTGTCGGATAGAGTTGTCTTCCCGTGGTCTATGTGGGCAACTATTCCTATGTTTCTGATATTCTCCGGTTTGTACATCAGATTTTTGACCCTTTCAACCATTTTTTTACGTCTTCCCATAATAACGACCTCTGTTTGCTGTTTATCTTGCTGCTTTCGCAACTCTCTCCTTTTCCTCTTTCATCGCAATTGCATAGCTTCTGCTCTCGTTATTTGCAGCTGCAATTATCTCCTCTGCCAGACAGGCAGAAATTGATTTTTTGGATTTAAAAGCAGCCCTCCTCGCCCCCTCTGCAAGATTCATAAGAGCCTGATCTATTCTTCTGGAGGTAGAAGTATCAACAGCTTTTGGAACTGCGATACCCCCGTATTTTAATCTGACAATCTCTTCTCTCTGTCCTGCATTCTCAATTGCCTTGACAAGAACCTGAATCGGATTCTTTTTGGTCTTTTTATGTATGATCTCAAATGCCTCTCTTACTATGTTGTAGGCTTTCTGCTTCTTTCCGGTGTTGTGTTCTTTCCTCATTACCTTGTTGATCAGCCTTTCAACGATGAAAACATCTTTTTTCGGAGATGGTTTGTTTGCATGTCTTCCACATTTATGATAGACGTATTTAGGTTCTAAGCAGATGTAATCTCTCATGGCTACATCTTCAACAACAACCTCTTCCGGGTCCCATTTCCCGAATACGAGTTTTTCCTCTTTTGTTAAACCGTACTTTGTCTCCATTGCCTCACCTCACTGGCTTCTCCTTTCTCCCTCTGACAAGCTCTTTCAGGGACACGTTGTTAACCTTGACAACCTGAAATCTCACTCCCGGGATATCTCCTTTCGATCTACCCATTGCTCCACCTATTTTTTCGATGATAACTTCGTCGTGCTCATCTATGAAGTTGATGGCACCATCTCCGGGACAGAATGCTGTTACCTGCCTGCCATTTTTAATAAGCTGAACTCTGACGCATTTTCTTATTGCAGAGTTCGGCTGTTTCGCTTCAACTCCTATCTTCTCGAGTACGATCCCTCTTGCCTGAGGTGCCCCCTCAAGAGGGTCAGATTTTATATTCAGCATTAACTGCCTTCTCGCATACTTCTTATCCTTCCATCTGAATCTTTTCCTGTCATTTTTGAGTTTTCTTGCTGCAAACAAACCTCTTGCCATGAACATCACCTGACAACAACATCATCAATATCGTGATGTCTACCCACAAGCAACTTTGCCTTATTTATATTTTTTCCACCCTTTCCTATTGCCAGCCCTTTGTTTCCGAAATCCACGTTTACAACTGCAATCTTCTTCCCGTTTTTCTCCATGATGCTGACTTTGGTTTTAATTGGCTTGAATATGTTTTCAATGAATTCTACTGGATCGTCTGAGTGCTCGACAATCTCGATTTTCTTTCCAATGAGCTTTTTTGCTCTATTTATATTTGACCCTCCTCTGCCTATGGCAAGGCCCATGTCTCCTTTTCTCACAACGAAAATGACTTTGTCTTCGTCCTCCTCCACAATGCAATCCTTCACCGATGCCCCTGTGATGGATTCAAAAAGCGTCAGATATCTGATCTCTTCCGTAGACAACCTGATACTCATAAAGGACTCCTCACTGGGCGTTGATAATCTCGGATTCACCTGGATCAATAACCGCGAGAGTAAGAACGGAAAATGGTTTTCCACACACAGCCCCGAGATCCATGTT
>JALURI010000158.1 GCA_027016965.1 Geoglobus sp. | reverse complement strand
AATCTCTCTTGCCCTTTCAGGATCAATCGAAAGTCTGAACTGCTTCTCCCAGTCCAGATTCTTTCTTGCGAGACTCATCTCATAATCGACTCTTCTTGCCCTATCTTTCTGTCCTTCCTTGACCAGGTCTATGGCATGGGCAGCAATCTTCGAGGCTATAACTCCCTCCCTGACATCATCAACTGATGGTAGAGCAAGATGTTCTGCAGGAGTTACATAGCATATGAAGTCTGCTCCGTGCATTCCCGCTACTGCAGCACCAATTGCTCCGGCTATATGGTCGTAACCTGCAGCAATATCGGTAACAAGAGGACCAAGCAAATAAAGCGGAGCCTCGTTTGTTGCAAATTTCATGGCTTTAACGCTTGTGGCAATCTCATCAATCGGCACATGTCCAGGACCCTCAACCATTGCCTGAATTCCAGCCTCCCTGCATTTTTCAGTCAGCTCTCCAAGAATTATGAACTCTGTGAACTTAACCCTGTCACTTGCATCATGAATGCATCCTGGCCTGAAAGCATCACCAAGGCTGATCGTAACATCATACTCCCTCATCAATTCCAGCAGATAATCAAAATTCTCATAGTAAGGATTTTCCATTCCTGTATGCTTCATCCAGGCAATTGTAAGCGAACCACCTCTGCTAACAACACCGAGAAGCCTTCCACTTCTCTCCAGTCTCTCTACGGTTGTTCTGCAAACTCCGGCATGGATTGTCATGAAGTCAACTCCATCCCTTGCATGCTTTTCAACAACATTGAAGAAATCGTCCTCATCTGCATCTGCAATGTTCATCTCCCTTGCAAGCTGGTATATCGGTACAGTACCGAATGGAACGTCGACAACCTTCATTATTTTCTTTCTTATAAAATCCAGATCCCCACCACTGCTGAGGTCCATTATTGCATCTGCTCCATATTTCTGTGCAACAACTGCCTTTTCAATTTCCTCATCAAGATTTATGCAGTCAGCAGAGGTGCCGATGTTTGCGTTTATTTTTGTGGACATCAGCTTTCCAATTGCTCTCGGAATGAAATCTTCATCCTTCTTAAGATTTCGTGGAACAACCACCTTTCCCTGACTGATAAGTGTGAGAATTTTTCTAAGATCAATTTCCTCATACTTCTCAACATCTCTGAGCCACTGAGTTCCAATTCCATTTTTTGCATACTCCACCAGGGTTTCCATAATGGTGGAGAATGGAAGGGAAGGTTTTAAAATATCTTTGCAAGATCTGGCTTTCAGCATCACCATTGAAACTGAATTTCACATATCATTCGATGCACTCATGTTGAATTGTGGTCACTGGTGCACGCACCTGTCTTTTGAGCTGTTGGCGTAATGAGAATCTGGTGAGGTATGGGTGGAGGGATTATTATACGCCGTTATTTGATTGATTGCCTGACATGGTTAATATTTGTAAATAATTATTTAAAGGAATCATCATCTTAAAAAGGAAAAAGCATAAATACTAAGAAGAAACCCAAGAGGCATGGATAAGAAGATACTGCTGGACGAGAACGAAATGCCAGACAGATGGTATAACATTCTGCCAGATCTTCCAGAACCCCTTCCACCACCCCTCGATCCAGAAACAAATGAACCAATGGCTCCTGAGAAGCTTCTTGCCATATTTCCAATGGAGCTTTTGAAGCAGGAGATGAGTGGGGAGAGATACATAAGAATTCCCGAGGAGGTTCTTGAGATCTACAGACTCTGGAGACCAACTCCTTTGATCAGAGCAGATAGACTTGAGAAGTTTCTGAAGACACCTGCAAAAATCTTCTACAAGTATGAAGGAGTGAGTCCTCCTGGAAGCCACAAACCAAACACTGCTGTTGCTCAGGCATACTACAATGCCAAGGAAGGTATTGAAAGGCTCACAACTGAGACTGGAGCTGGTCAGTGGGGTTCAGCACTGGCATTTGCGACAAGGCTTTTCGAAATGGACTGCAGGGTTTACATGGTCAAGGCAAGCTACCATCAGAAGCCATACAGAAGAGTTCTTATGGAGCTCTGGAATGCCGAGGTTATTCCAAGCCCCTCAAACATGACTGAGAGTGGTAAAAACATTCTGGAAAAGGATCCGGAAAATCCAGGTAGCTTGGGAATAGCGATAAGTGAGGCTGTTGAGGATGCTGTGAAAAATGAGAACACAAACTACAGCCTTGGAAGTGTTCTGAACCACGTTCTTCTCCATCAGACGATAGTCGGCATTGAAACCAAGAAGCAGCTTGAGATCGCAGAGGCGAAGCCTGATGTGATGGTTGGATGTGTTGGAGGTGGCAGCAACTTTGCCGGACTCATCTATCCGTTTGTAACTGATGATGGAATTGAATTCATTGCAGTTGAGCCAGAGGCTTGTCCAACCCTGACCAAAGGTGAATACAGGTATGATTTTGGGGATACAGCAGGTTTAACACCTCTTCTCAAGATGTACACACTTGGAAAGGACTTCATTCCTCCACCAATTCATGCTGGAGGTCTGAGATATCATGGGGATGCACCAACTCTCTGTCTTCTTGTCAAACATGGAATCGTAAAGGCAAGGGCAGTCAGTCAGATTGATACTTTCAGGGCAGGAAAGATTTTCACAGAAACAGAGGGAATAGTCCCCGCTCCGGAATCAACCCATGCCATAGAGATTGTCATCGATGAAGCTCTCAAGGCAAAGGAGAACAATGAGGAAAAGGTGATTGTGTTCAATCTCAGTGGACACGGGCACTTTGATCTCAAAGCGTATCAGGACTTCATGGAGGGGAAACTCATCTAAAACTTATTTTTTGATTTTACTCAGTAAAAATACAGCAGTTACAATTATTCCGATGTCAAGGATTATTCTGATAAATGTTGCCTTTCTGTAATCTAAAAACATCCCTATCACCGAATTGATGTTGATGTAAAGTCCAACAACTCCAACAAATGCAAGTATTCCTGCGATGATCTGAACTATCTTTTTTATTTCCTTCTCATCATCCACAGTGCTACACCTCCTGAAATTAAAAGCAGAGTTATCTCAAATCCAGGAACAGCCTTTGGCAGATAATCTGTCCTGTATGAAGGTACAGGCGTCTTTCTCATCTCTTCCCTGACAAAATCCTCAACCTTAAACACCTCTTCTTCTGCACCCTCCTCCCTGTACTCTTCTGGGTTGAGTTTAACGACATCCTCCCTTTTATCAACCACATGATTTTCAGTCCACACCTCAAGGACTATCTTGTAGTTGTATTTATCAACAAGGGTCATGTTGAACTGTACAAGATTTGTTTTTCCAGCTTCAACCCTTCTCTCCTCCCAGAAATCGTCAACAAGCAGGTTTGATTCGAGCTGTATCGCCTTGATCCTGAATCTCACTCTCTCCATGGTTTCTGGACTTTCAATGTAGTAGGTGGATCTTATCTTTACTATGCTCTCTTTTTTATCAACAACAGAAAAGTCAGCACCCTTTATTATCAGCTCAAGCCTCTCCTCATCTGGTGGGAGCTGAGAGAGCCCGAGTATGTTTATCTCCCTTGATGAATATATCCTGCCATCTTTCTCGAGGGATACTCTCACCCTGTAATCACGGCTTTTTTTAACTGTGCACTTCATCTCTTCCAGCGCGTACTCACCACCATCA
>JALURI010000157.1 GCA_027016965.1 Geoglobus sp. | reverse complement strand
GTCAAAAATATTTTTTCCATCAAAAAGAACCTGACCTTCTATTCTCGTACTGTCAACCAGCTCAACAAGTCTGTTAAGCGTTCTCAGGAATGTTGATTTTCCACATCCACTTGGACCTATCACTGCCGTAACTCTGTTTCGGTATATCTGAAGACTTACATCTTTAATCCCGATTTTGTCACCATAATAAACCGATAGATTTCTGACATCAAAAACCACATCCACTCTTTACCACCTCAACTTTTTCCTGTAGTGATTTCTCAAGATAATTGCAATGGCATTCATTGACAGCATAATTGCGAGAAGAACGACTATTCCGGCAGGAGCAAGTCCGTGAAGAAACTCCTCTTTTGGCATGTCTGTCCACATGAAGATCTGCATTGGAAGTGCCGAAAATGGGCTGAAGATATCCTTAGGAGCTGTGAATATGGTTGTTGCAGCACCAACCATTATGAGTGGAGCAGTTTCACCAATCGCCCTTGAAAGTGCAAGAATAACACCAGTGAGAATTCCGGGAATTGAAGATGGCAGAACGACATTGCGAATTGTCTGCCATTTTGTGGCTCCGAGACCGATTGAAGCCTCTCTCAGGCTTTTTGGAACAGATCTTATTGCCTCCTGACTTGCAACAATTACGACTGGGAGAATGAGCAATGTGAGGGTGAGTGAGCCAA
The DNA here is from genome assembly GCA_027016965.1 of Geoglobus sp. Next base: position 10,214 of record JALURI010000157.1, on the reverse strand, counting down.
CCAGCACAATTCCAGGCTTTAAATTCAGAGTAGAAACAAATAAGCCAAGTCCCAGAATTCCGTAAACTATTGATGGAACTGCTGCAAGATTTGAGATATTTATCTCGATTATCTTGGTGATTTTTTTCCCTCCCCCGTATTCTTCAAGAAATATGGCAGCACCAACACCAACAGGCACCGAAAATATCCCCACAAAAGCAATCATCATGATCGAACCAAGAAGAGGCGGGTATATTCCAGCCTTTTCTGGAAATCTCGAAGGTGACGATGTCAGAAACTGGATGTCGAGCCATCCTACAGCCTCGTAAAATGTCAGAACAAGCAGAGCTGAAAGCAAAATTATTCCAAAAACGGTGGCAAGAAATGTGAGTATCATGAAAAACCAGTCTGAGAGATTATCTGACTTCATTGGTACACCTCCCTGAATCTCATTTTGACAAAGTAGCTGACGGTATTCAGAGTCAGTGTCATGGCAAAAAGGGTTAGACCTATGGCAAAGAGGCTTTTGTATGCAATGCTATGCCCGCTCACGTCACTCATACCGATTTCAACCATCGCAGCAGTCATTGTCTCTATGGACTTCATCCAGTCTTCCGGGTTTAGGAGGTTTGCAAGCCTGGGTGTTCTTCCTGCAGCAATTGTCACTGCCATCGTTTCTCCAATTGCCCTTGATATCCCGAGAATAAAGCTGGCAACAATTCCTGAAAGGGCTGAGGGAATCACTATGCTTAGAATCACTCTGGGCTTTCTTGCACCGAGAGCATATCCCGCTTCCCTCAGACTCCTTGGGACTGCCCTTATTGCATCTTCACTAATGCTCGCAACAATCGGGATGATCATAATCCCGACCACAATGGATGCACTCAGGGCATTGTAAGCCTGCAGATCTGGGAAGATTTTTTTGAGATATGGAGTTATGTAGGCAAAAGCAAAAAATCCGTAAACCACAGTTGGAATCCCTGCAAGTATCTCCAGCATGGGTTTCAGAATGTTTCTGGTTCTTTCACTTGCATATTCGCTCAGATAAATTGCTGAAAGGATTCCTGATGGAATTGCTATCAGTCCTGCCCCTACTGTTATCATAAGTGTTCCGATTACAAGTGGCAAAACCCCGAAAGAGTAGGGTTTTATTGTTGGTGTCCATCTTGTGCCTGTGAAAAACTCTACTGGTGATACTTCTGAAAAGAAGACCAGGCTCTCTCCCAGAAGAATTGCAATAATGCTGACAGTGACAAATAACGTCAGCAGTGCACACAGAGCCAGAAAAAGAACAATGACTCTCTCTCTTACTCTTGAAAGACTCCCCACAAAAATACCTCCATGAAAAAGATATTAATTTTGCTGTTTTTACTCATTTATGCCAAGTTCTTCAAGAGCCTGATAAAATCTCTGGAGATTCTGTTCTTTGATCTCTTTGCTTACAGGTACATATCCTATCTCCTCTACGATTCCGCTGTCAAGATTATCGAGATAGAACTTGACAAATTCCCTGACAGATGGTTTTATGAGGGATTCCTTGTTGACGTAGATGTAAAGTGGTCTCGACAGCGGGTAATCTCCAGTTCTCCCTGTTTCAATTGATGGCTCAACGCATGCTCCTGTTTCGGGATTTTCTATCTTCAATGCCTTTACTCTGTCTTTGTTCTCCAAGTAATAGGCAAGTCCAAGATATCCCATTGCAAACTTGTCTCTTTCAACTGCCGCAATAATTGTGTTGTCCTCTTCTGTACCATGGTAATCCTGTCTATGGGCACCACTCTCACCGATAACATGCTCTGTAAAGAAGTCAAATGTTCCTGATGCAGAAGTCGGCCCGTAGAGCCTCATTTCCTCATCTGGCCAGTCTGGGTCCACATCACTCCATCTGGTTATTTTTTCTGTTGCTTCTGGTCCCCAGATCTTTTTCAGCATTTCAAAGTTGAAACAGTCAACCCAGTTATTTTCAGGATTAACAACAACCGTCAGTGCATCGTATCCAACAATGAATTCCAGAGGCTCAACACCGCTTTTCCTTGCCTCCTGGAGTTCTTCACTCTTTATTTTCCTGCTGGCATCGTTTATGTCCACATGTCCAGGAATGAAGAAGTTCTTGAAACCACCTCCTGTGCCTGTTGACTGAACAGATATTACAACATCGGGATAGATCCTGCTGAACTCCTCTCCCATTGCCGATGTTATTGGATAAACAGTAGAGCTCCCTGCAATTTTCACTTCACCTGATATTTTCTTTTCTGAAACCTCATCACCCTGCTGTGCACATCCAGCGATCAAAAGGATTATCAGAACTGCAATCGTTGCATACAGTTTGTTTCTCACCATGATCACAGGTAAGGTCTTCGATATATAGCCCTTCCCTATGGATTGTATGTTTGATAAGTATTGATACAGATTCAATCCAGATAATGTAGACATAGAGTAACAATTATATACATGGATTATGATGGATAATCCATGAAAAAGGTTGCAAGAAAGGTCTTTGTAAGCGGATCAAGCTACATAATTTCCCTCCCTAAGGAATGGGTAAAGGACAATTCCATAAATCCTGGAGATACTATTTTTGTAAACATCGGGAAACGAATTTTGGCCATTTATCCTGAAACAGAATCTCCAGAAAGGAAAATTGCGTCAATTCAGAATGAAGAGAGCTCACTGATGCTGGCACGGAAGATAATATCTTATTACCTCGCAGGATACAGCACCATTAGAGTCAGGGTCAACAGCGAGACGAGAAAGGGTGTGACACATGCATTAAGATCTCTTATTGGTGCCGAGATACTTGAAGACTCTGGAGACACTGTATGGATCGAGATATTTGTTGACGAAAGAAGATTTAAAATTTCAGATCTCCTTGAAAAAATGGCAAACACTGTCTACTCAATGATGGATGACTTTCATGCCAGTTTACTCAAATTTGATCCTGAAAAGCTTGAAATTCTCATGCAGAGAGAACAGGAGGTTGACAGACTTTATTTTCTGATTTTGAGGCTATTAAAATCAGCAATTGGGTTCTCCGATCTTGCAGATTCTATTGGAACCTACCCGAAGGAAATCCTTGGAACAAGAATTGTCCTGAAAAATGTCGAGAGGGTCTCAGATCACCTTTACACCATGTCCGATAGTCTTATGGATTTTGGAGACAGGATTCCGGAACTTGCTGATCCTGCAATAGCATCATTCACCTCATTTAAAATTGCCATGAACTCATTTTTCAGAATTGATGAGGAACTGACGAGAGAGGTGTTTCTGCGCATTGAGAGGTTTAAAATTCCAAGGATTAAGGAATTGACCACTGTGGAAAAGGCAATCAACATCAGGAGAATAGAAGATGGGCTTGAAAGGATAATGGGATACAGCGAGGACATAGCAGAAATAACCCTCAACCTTTCAGTCTGATCTATTATGGTTTGTAATTGACAGCAATTCTTATATTACCATTTATTTGCCTGCTCACATGAATAACATCATTGTTGAAAGGCTGATTCACACTCCTGTTGAAGAACAAAAGGTTGAAATTGTTGAAAGAAAGGGCATCGGTCATCCTGATTCAATTGCAGATGGTATTGCTGAAGCTATGAGCAGGGCTTTAAGCAAGGAATACATAAAAAGATGTGGGGCGATTCTTCACCACAATACAGATGAAACACAGATTGTTGCTGGCAGAGCAAAAACAGCTTTTGGAGGAGGAGAGGTTATACAGCCCATATACATCCTGCTTGTTGGCAGAGCAACAAAGCACTTCGATGGAATAGATATACCTGCTGACAGAATTGCTTTGAAAGCAGCGAAAAAATATGTAAGAGACGCTTTGAGATATTTGGATCCTGAAACAGATGCAGTTTTTGATGTAAAGCTTGGTGAAGGGTCAACAGACCTCAAAGACGTTTTTCAGAGAAGAGGAGGAACGGCACCCCTTGCAAATGACACAAGCTTTGGGATAGGATATGCTCCACTGAGTGAGACTGAAAAACTTGTTCTCAATGTTGAGAGAGGAATTTACAGTGGATTCAGAAAAAAGGAGAAGGCAATAGGTGAAGATGTGAAGGTAATGGGTCTTAGAGAGAAAGACAGAATAAAAATCACAGTGGCGTGTGCCTTTGTCGATAGACATGTTACCGACATAAAGGAGTACCAGGCGATAAAAGATGACCTTTCCGGTTTCATAAGGGAGATATCTGATGAATACACCAGCAGGGAAGTTCTCATTTCAGTCAACACAGCAGACAATATTGAAAACGAGATAGTCTACCTTACCGTAACAGGTACCTCAGCAGAAAATGGGGATGATGGGAGTGTTGGAAGGGGGAACAGATGTAACGGACTCATAACACCCGGAAGACCCATGTCCATGGAGGCAACAAGCGGAAAAAACCCCATCAATCATGTTGGGAAGATATACAACCTTCTTGCAAATCAGATTGCCCATGACTGCCATTCTTTAATAGACGGTGTAAAGGAAGTTTATGTAAGAATTCTATCCCAAATCGGAAAGCCAATAGATGAGCCAAAAGCTTTGAGCATTCAGATTGTCCCTGAAAAGGGTTATGAGGTTGAAAAAATGGAGCTTAAAGCAAGAACCATAGCGGAGGAATGGCTGAATGACATAACGAAGATAACAGACATGGTTATCAATGGAGAGCTTACAACTTTCTGAATACTGAAAGCCTTTTTAAATATCTATCCAGAATTTGTTCTGTGCTCTGTGTGAAATGCAAAGGAAAACTTTACTGTAGAAAGGCATCATGCCCGGTACTGGACTCATTTTACGCTAAAAGCTATGAAATAAAGGAAATTGATGAAAAACCAACTCCACCATCAGTTTTTGTTGGAAGAATGGGTTATCCCAGGGTATTTGCCGGACCCATGCTTGTTCTGGGTGATCAGAATCCTGAGGTGTATGAGAACCCATCTGCATTTTCAAACAGAGTTGAGGATGTTCTTGCTCTGAGGATGGATCTTGCCAGAACATACAGACTCTTCAAGGTAGGATCCGCAATCAATCCGGATAGAAACATTATTGCACTTCAGGAGATAGCTTCAAGCATAAGGTCTGTTGAGATTGAGGAGGAATTTGAGAGGGTGATAAAGAAGCCGGCAATGGATGATATAATAATGCCCTCTGGAATTTCGGCAATCTTCAAAAAAGTGAGAATCACGTCAAACCCCAGAATCCCGCATAAAGTTGAGAAGGTTAGTGATGACGATATCAGGGCGGTTGAGGGAGTTCTGGAGCTTTATACTACCGGATTCTCTCCGTCATACATTCAGAGGATCTTTTCAGTTGGAATGCTTGGGATGGAAAAAAAACTCGTTCCGACAAGATGGAGCATAACTGCCATTCATGACATAATAGCAGAAAAACTGAAAGAAAAGCTGACAGATTATGACATGCTGAATGATGTCCTCCTTTTCAGTTATCGGCATTATGGAAATCATTTTGAAGTCATACTTTTTCCCTCATCCTACTCTTTTCAGCTTGTTGAAATATGGGTTGAGAAGAGTCTGTGGAATCCTGAAAGGACATGGGTTGGGAGTGACAGGGAGGAAATAGGCAAAAAAAAAGAGTATTCCAATCTTTCGGGAGGATACTATGCTGCAAGACTCCCTGTGGTTGAACATCTTTACAGACTCAAAAGGCAGGCAGGAATTATAATTTTGAGAGAAATTCTGCCTGAATACACTGCACCCCTCGGAGTTTGGGTTGTGGAAGATGGAGTTAGAAAAGCACTCAAAGTAAAGCCTGAAAGATTTGCAAATATATCTGATGCTCTTTCTCAGGTAGAAAAGAGAGTAAAAACTCGAAAGAATCTCTGGATGAAGCATATTCATCTCCACCAGCAAACAAGTCTTGAAAGGTACATTTAGCTTGCTAAACCTTCTCAGGACTTATTCCATCATAGCTCCTTGCTCCAACTCTTTCAATAAGTTTTCCTGCGACAAAATTTCCAGTTCTGGCACACTCCTCAATGTTCCTGTTTTTGTGCCATGCGTAAAGGAAACCTGCGTTGAAGGCATCTCCTGCCCCGGTGGTATCAACAGGATTTGAAGGAAAAGCTCTAACATGATATTCTCTTTTTCCATCTGTAACATAGCATCCATCCTTACCGAGTTTAACCGCTACAATCTCCACACCCATGTTCAGCGCTTCCATGGTGCTTTCCCTGTAATTCATTTTATATAGCAGTTCTATCTCCATTCTGTTTGGCATAAACAGGGTTGTATGCTTTAAAATTGGCCTGAGTTCCTTCAATCCTCTTTCTATATATGGTAGTCCCGGATCAAAACTGACACTGCTGGCTCTTTTTGCAACTTCTATCTGGGATCTGAATGACTCAAGGCTGTTTTTGCATATGAATGATGTCATGTGAATGATGCTGGATGTTTCAACAACTTCCATGTTAACCTCATGGATTGAGATTGTGTCATTAACTCCCGGATCAACAAGTATCGCTCTGTTTCCCCTTCCATCCACAAAAATCATTGCAACACCGCTTCTTCCCTCAGCGGAGATAATTCCGGATGTGTCAACTCCCCTCTCCAGAAAATCTCTGAGAAGGGTCTTTCCCTCTTCATCACTACCTGTTTTGCCTATGAAGGACGTCCTTACTCCAAAGCTCGCAAGTCCAGCGATTGTATTTGCAGCACTTCCACCAGGGTGAAGCTCAAGATCGATCACATACCCCTCCTCATCCTTTCCCGGTATTTTGTCCACAAAATAGATCTTGTCAAGGTTCAGGGCTCCAAAACCAGATATCATCCAAGATCACCTGCCTTACCTCTAAGCTTCCTTCTCATTCTTATAGATTTTTGGACCACATCATCATCAATCTCAAAATAAATTTTCCAGCTTATTCCCTCAAGAAGTTCATGTCCACTTTCAGCAATACTTTTCACCGCTTCTATCCCTCCTTCAAGATATTCGGAGATGACAACAGCCTCAGCAATTGCAGAATTGCTTATCAATGCAAGACTGGCATGTCTCAATGCGTACTCATTTCCGTTAAATGATACAGCCAGACCACCGACTTCCTTAGCATAGTCAAACATGTCAGTATCAGATATGCTGTCACCTACCACAATAATTCTTCTCTCTCCATAGTTTTCCACGATTTCCCTCTTTCTTCTGCTTCCAACAACGTTTACATCCTTCATCACAGCCCAGAATGGCGTTTTTCTCATTTCATTCCAGAAAAGACAATCAAGATAGCTGACAGATTTTCTGTCTGGATCTTTAGCATCTATCTCGTCAAGACCTGCGATTTCATCAATTTTACTGAGAAGCCATTTTTTCCAGCTGTCATCTATCTCATATCTATCGGGATTGAATAAAGTGCCATGTAAATCTCCCCTAAGTCCGATCATTCCTGCAGTTACCTCAAGGTATTCGAGGTAGCTTGTTGAAATGACAACAGGCATGTATTTCTTCTGGAGAATATTTATGGCTTTTTCAGCATCATCAACAAAAATGGCTTTTTGCTCGGAAATTCTTCTGATATCGCTGAGTTTAAGTCCATATGCTACCAGAAACGGTGCCAGAAGTTTTAACGTCTCTCCAGCCTGATAGTCTGGTTTTTTCGCCATATAAGCAAGATAATCATCATACTGGCTAAGCCTTTCAAAAAACTCTGGATTTTCAAATAAATCCATTGAGAGCTCGTAGGCAATATCGGTCAGTATCCATGGGCCTTCCCAGTCAGTGAAGAAGTGCATGTATTAATTTTGTGCTGTTTCATAAATCATTTCCGAAACAGTTTACTATTTCGACGTTTATTTCAACCGGAAATCTTAAAACCGATATTCAAAAATGGGAACTTATGAGTAGATTTGTTTACCTTCCTCTCGGTCTTGTAATACTCACAATGCTTGGAGGAGTTTATACTTTCAGCCTTTTTTATGAACCCCTCCAGAAATATTACGGTATTGAAGATATTGCTCCATTTACCCTGGCTTTCTCTCTCATTACTCTGACATATTCCCTGTCCATAATCCCCTCCGGTATTCTTTACGATAGATTTGGACCGAGAATTCCTCTTTTTCTGGGAACTTTTGCGATTTTCACCGGGTATTTACTTGCAGGTATGATGAAAAACTATGAGTGGGAGACTGCAAGACTGATATATTACGTTTCACTTGGCGTCCTGATGGGGCTCGGTATAGCATTGGCAGATGCGGTGCCAAGACCCCTTGTCTCAAAATGGTTCTCTGACATGCCCGGAACTGCAATAGGCATTGTTGCTGTTGGATTTGGCATAGGTACAGCTGTTATGACACCACTGATAATACATCTTCTTGAAGTAACAGATGTGTTCATGACGTTTGTTTTACTGGGGTTCATATATATGGCTGTGCTATCAGTGTGCACAGTTCCGATGAGGGATCCCCCGGATAATGTGAAAAAGAATGGATCTCTTGACCTTACAGGAATTCTTGGTGATAGAAGATTTCACCTTTTATGGCTCCTCTTTTTTCTTTCATCTTTTTCGGGATTGATGGTGATAGGAAATGCGGTTCCAATAATCCAGGAGGGTGCAAAGTCATCGTCTGAACTTAAAGGACTTGCAGGAGCCTTTCTGGTCGTCACTTCTCTTGCCAATGCTGGAGGACGATTTGCATGGGGTATTGTGCTTGACAGGATTGGGATAGCAAAAGCGATGATGTTAAATTTTATCACAACCTCTCTCTCAGCATTACTGCTTTCTGGATTATTCAAAACAAAACTTGTATTTCTGCTGGGATCTGTGATATATGCAAATTATGGAGGGGTTCTTGCGATATTTCCCGCAAGCACATCAATATTTTTTGGAAGCAAGTATGCCGGAAGATCATATGGGGCAATATTTACAGCCTGGGGGATTTCCGGATTGATAGCACCATTTGCAGGTGCAATCTTGAGAGATGCAGTGGGAAGTTATTTACCTGCTTTCTACATGGCATCTGCCGTCAGTTTTCTGGCATTTCTTGTATCGATTAAACTGAAGAACGTTGGTTAGACTTTATTTTCTGAGTTTTATGATAAAGCCTGTACCCTCTTTTCTGGTTTTGTCAAGCACTATCTCCCCACCATACCTTTCTATCACCTTCCTCACTATGTAAAGTCCAAGACCCTTTCCACCAGAACTTGAAAACCCCTCATCAAATATTCTGCTGGCGATATCGTCATCTATCCCAATCCCGTTATCTGAAAAAGAGATGATGCAAACATCATCGTCTTCCTGAATTTCTACATCTATCGTGCTGGCTTTTCCGTGGGTTACAGAATTTCTGATGAGGTTGTCAAAGACTGTGTATATAGCCTCGTCTGCAAGAACACTGCAGTTTCCAGTGAATCTCACCTCTACCGGGTAGTTCTCAGATATCTTCTCAATAATAGCTTTCAGGCTGTATCGTTCCCTGATTTGTGAGTTTATAGATTTTTCCACTTCTTCAACTTCTTTTATAAGAGAGATCGTTCTTTCGATACACTTTTTTACATTATTCAGCAGATTTTCCTCTCGAATCTCCTCATAAAGATCGTGAAAATTTATGGCTGAGGTCATATTGTTGGCTATGTCGTGTCTCAGTATTTTGAAAAGAAGTTCAAGTATTTCATTTCTCTTTTTAAGATTCTCCTCAAGCTTTTTCCTTTCTGTGACATTCCTGGCAATCCCTTCTATCCTGATAACATTTCCACCCTCATAAACGGGCCATTCTGTTATCTCAATCCACACCATGCTACCATCTCTGTTGATAAATCTGAATTCCCCCTTCAACCTTTGTCCATTGAGAACAGATTTAAAAAAGCCCTTCAGGGATTGGAGGTCAGCAGGATGTATTATGTTTCTGGAGTTTTTTCCAATGAGCTCTTCATGCCTGTATCCAAGCATCTGTGCAAATTTGGGATTGACATCGATAAATCTGCCGGAAAGGTCGAGCAAGAACAGCATATCCTCTGCATTTTCGTAAAACCTCATGTAAACCTCTGGGTCAAGTTGATTCTGGGATGTCTGTCCTTTCATGATCCACACTTTTTAAACAATACAATCAATAAAAGTTTTTCGCCTATCGAAAAACTGAATAAATCAGTAATAATAAAATCGAAAAAAATAGTCAGATCATAAACAGTAGGAGATAAAATACAAATAACGCTATTGTTATGACAAGACCGTATCCAGCACTCACCTCTCTGATTTTAATTCTATCAATTATCTTGAATTTAGATGAGAAAATCAGGACATTTC
>JALURI010000156.1 GCA_027016965.1 Geoglobus sp. | reverse complement strand
TATTTACCTATCCCATCAAATTGTGGAAGTTCACTTACTAATCCTGTTCTTGAAAGATTGTTTTCCTCTATCAGGGTTCCTCCAACCATTGCAGTTGTTGAGACTATACCATAAGCACCAACGTACCATATTTTCATCGTTACCACCTCCAAGAATTGAAATTTCTGAAAATTTTTAAACATGCGATATAAAAAATTTTGTGAGCTTCGCAGAAATGGAGGAATTGAAGGATTCAGTAAGCAAATCTCTGGTGGAAAATAACAGGATCGTGATTGACACCCAGTTTTTCAGTGCACTGCTCAAGATAATGGGGTATGCTGTTGCATGCATAGAAAATGGAAACATTTATGAGGCACGGGAAATTTTAAGCCAAGCAGGTGAAACAATTTACCAGAAGTATGAATCGATTTTGGTCGAAGAGTAATTCGATGATCGCAAGTTTTTTATACAAGCAAATCAATCTGTTGCCATGGATTTTCTTGCCAGAAGATTTGCAGAGCTCATCGCAGGCAATATAGTTTTTTCAGACAACTACGGTAGTGCAATGAAAAAGTGGAGGGGAATATTTGATGTCTCACAGAAAGAGCTTGCAGAGAGGCTGAACATTACTCCTTCAGTAATAAGTGATTATGAGTCAAACAGAAGAAAATCCCCTGGAATGGCATTCATCAAGAAGGTTGTTGAGACTCTGATTGAAATTGACCGGGAAAAGGGATGGAGAACGCTATCAAGATACAAGGAACTGATCGGAGTTGAGTTTGATGTGATAATTGATCTTAACGAATATTCCAATCCGATTTCATCCAACAGACTTGCGAATTACCTTGATGGGGCTCTTGTCACAGATTTTGGGAGAAATGCAATGGGACATACAGTCGTTGACAGTCTTAAGGCAATTCTTGAGATGAGCAGCTATGATTTTTACAGGCTGTTTGGTCTGACAAGTGAGAGGGCGTTAATCTTCACAAAGGTCACAACAGGGAGATCACCTCTTGTTGCAGTTAGAGTTGCCAACCTGAAACCTTCTGTTGTTGTTTTGAATCCTGTGAATGGAAGCAGTCTTGACAGGCTCGCAATAAAAATTGCTGAAATTGAGGGCATAGACCTGGTCGTCACAGAGATCCACGAGGATGAGCTGATTTCAAGACTCAAGAGTATGGAGGTGTGAGATGTGGTCGGAATAGTTTCATACGGAACCTACATCCCCAGATATAGAATCAAAGCTGAAGAGATTGCCAGAATATGGGGTGAAAATTCTGAAGCCATAAAAAATGGTCTTGGTGTTTATGAGAAAAGTGTCCCGGATATAGATGAAGATACTGCCACAATCTCGGTAATGTGTGCAAGAGAAGCTCTGAAAAGAGTGAAAGTGCCAAAAGATTCCATAGGTGCTGTTTTTGTGGGTTCTGAGAGTCATCCATACGCTGTAAAACCAACAGCAACCATTGTTGGAGAGGCTCTTGGAATTAACAGCTTCTTTCATTCAGCGGACCTTGAATTTGCGTGCAAGGCAGGAACAGCTGGAATTCAGAACTGCATGGCGATGGTTGAATCCGGAATGATAAAATACGGGCTCGCAATAGGGGCAGACACAAGCCAGGGAGCCCCGGGAGATCCTTTAGAGTACTCTGCATCTGCAGGAGGAGCAGCATTTTTAATTGGAAATAATGGGGTTATAGCTGAGATAAAGGACACGCTGAGCTACACAACAGACACGCCTGATTTCTGGAGAAGAGAGGGTCAGCCCTACCCGAGCCATGGTGGTAGATTTACAGGAGAACCAGCCTATTTCAGACACGTATCAACAGCTTCAAGAGAGATCATGAAAAGAAATAATATGACACCTGAGGATTTCAGCTATGCTGTTTTTCACATGCCCAACGGAAAGTTTCCTGTAAGGGTTGCAAGAATACTTGGATTTGACAGAAAGCAAATTGAGCAGGGTCTTGTTGTCAGATACGTAGGCAACACATACTCAGGCTCATCTCTTCTCGGATTCTGTGCTGTGCTTGATATTGCAAAACCAGGAGACAGGATTCTCCTCACATCATTTGGGAGCGGTGCGGGAAGTGATGCCTTCATAATAGAGATCAGTGAAACAATAAATTCGATTGAAAGAAACCCAGAGGTTTGGGATAAGATAAAGAATGGGATTTACATTGATTACGGATTTTATGCAAAACTGAGAAGAAAAATAAAAATGGGGTGACAGAATGCGAAGAGTGGCGGTTATTGGAGTTGGAATGTCAAGATTCGGCGAACTCTGGGACATGAGTTTCAGAGACATAGTCATTTCAGCAGGAACTGAGGCTATCGAGGACGCAAATCTTGAGGGTAAGGAAATAGAGGCAATGTATGTTGGAAACATGAGTGGTGGGAGGTTCATCTCTCAAGAGCATATTTCTGCACTCATTGCAGACTACTCAGGACTTGCATCGATAAATGTACCATCAGTAAGGGTTGAGGCGGGAGATGCAAGCGGAGGTGTTGCTTTAAAGGAAGCATATATTTCAGTTGCTTCTGGAATTCACGACATAGTCATCGCTGCTGGAGCAGAGAAGGTTACAGATGTAGGTTCCGCAAGTGATATAATGGACTCCACAATAGATCAGGAATGGGAGGCATTTCCGGGAGCGAGTCTTGCTGGGCTTTATGCAATGATGGCAAGACTTCACATACATGAATACGGCAGTACTGAGGAGGATACAGCAAGAATAAGCGTAAAAAATCATAGAAACGCTGTTAAAAATCCAAAAGCCCAGTTCAGAAGAGAAATAAAAGTTCAGGATGTTCTTTCATCTCCGTACACAGCAGAACCCCTTAAAATGCTCGATACCGCACCCATAAGCGACGGGGCATCGGTACTCATTCTGGCAAGTGAGGATGTTGCAAGAAAATACACAGATACTCCTGTTTTCATAGATGCAATAATCCAGTCAAGCGATTTTATTGCACTGCAAAGCAGAGAAAACATACTTGAAATGAAAGCTGTCAAAACAGCAGTCAGAAAAGCTCTGAGAATGTCAAGATGCAGGCTCGAAAATGTGGATGTTTTTGAGCTTCACGACTCATTCACAATAACCGAGCTCCTGCTTTACGAAAACATTGGTTTATGCAGGCAGGGAGAAGGACATATGCTTGTAAGGGAGGGTGAAACTGAGATTAGCGGAAAGTATCCCGTAAACCCTTCAGGAGGTTTGAAGGCATGCGGTCATGCTGTAGGGGCAACAGGCATAAGGCAGGCTGGAGAGATAGTTCTTCAGCTGAGAGGTGATGCTGATGGAAGACAGGTGGATGCTGAAAAAGGGATGGCAGTGAACATTGGAGGCACAGGTGCAACAGCTGTTGTGTCAATTTTCAGGAGGTGAGAATATGCTTCCAAGATTCTGGAGGAAAATCAGATACAGGTACAATCTGATCGGTACTGAATGCACAAACTGCGGGAAAAAATTCTACCCCCCAAGAAACCTCTGTCCTGAGTGCAGAAGAAGAAGCAGAATCACTGAGGTTGGGCTGGGAGAAACAGGTACTGTGGTATCCTATACTGTTATTCATGATTCATCTGAGTCTTACAAGCTTCAGAAGCCCTATGTTGTGGCTTTGATAAAGCTCGATTCCGGACCTTCTGTGAT
>JALURI010000155.1 GCA_027016965.1 Geoglobus sp. | reverse complement strand
CAGTAATATGACCGAGTTCGCCTGCCAGTCCATCTATAAACTTTCCATTAAAAACAAGTCCACATCCTATCCCGGTTCCAAGTGTTATCCCTACAATTCTCCTTCCAATCTTCTCAATCTCGCTCACTCCAAAAGCGAAACATGTTGCGTCATTCTCGATTGCATACGGCACTCCAATTTCAAATTTGATTTCATCCGGATCGAGTGGTATATTCGGTGCTCTGAATATTTTTCCGTTTTTGATCCATCCTGCAAAGCCAATCCCCACAGCATCAATTTCAAGCTCTCTAACCAGGGAGTTTATCTTCTCATTTAGATTAAGAATAGACTCTCTCGAGGTCGGAATCCTCTCAATAAATTTGAAATCTCCGTCATACATTACAATATCAACCTTACTGCCACCAATGTCAAGTCCGAGAGTTTTCATGAAAAAGAATATTGAAATGATTGATAATAACACTTATGATTCTAAATCCCATCTCTATCTCTTATGATCCACATGTTAAGGAAAATCTTAAAGATTTAGTGATAAGGATGTATTATCAAAGGTCGTATTCCGCAAAGAACAGCATGGCCATTATTGGAAGGGTTGGTGGTTGAGATTTTTGGATATCCAAGATAAGCTATTAACTGAGAACCTAAATCTTTACCTGCGCATTGTCTTCAAAATCCATCGATCCCTTCAAAAAGCTTTTTAACCCCAAATCTCACGGGATCTGTTACAGGTAAGCCCGTTTCATTTTCAAGTCTTGAAATCTCCTCCTTAGCTTCTTTCTCATCGAAATCCCAGGTATTAAGGGCTATACTGCAAATTCTACTGTCTCTATTGAGATACCTGGCAAGTTTCTCATATAGATCGATCAGATCATTTATTGGTGGTATCTCTCCCCCAAATCCTTTGAACTCTTCTCTTCCCATTCGATGACAGAGCACCATATAGTCCGGGGCACATCCATGGAGAATGCCCAGAGTTACACCACTGTATGCAGGATGGACAATCGAACCCTGACCCTCAACAAAAATGTAATCCCTGTCTGAATATTTCAGCACCTCTTTTTCTATTGCTCCAGCCAGAAAATCTGAAATAACTCTATCTGCAGGAACACCATCTCCTTCAATCATTATACCTGTCTGCCCTGTTGCCAGAAATTTTACATCAAAACCCATCTCTCTTGCATAATTGGTCATTTCAAGAGAGACTGTCATCTTTCCAACAGAGCAATCAGAACCGACAGTGAGCACAACCTCTGCATCAATATCTCCTGCAAGTCCGTGAGCAACATACATATCATTTTCAGGCTTTCGAACATCCCAGATTTTAACCCTGTATTTCCTTGCAGTTTCCATTATTTCTCTGTCCTCAGAAAGGAAGGTATGCAGACCACTGATGACATTCATGCCATTTCGTATTGCATCCAGTATGATATCCTTCCACTCTCCAGGAAGACTTCCGCCCGGTGGAGCTATCCCGATTATAAGGGAATCGGGTTCAAACCCAAGAGAATCATCAATTGAAGCGACAATTGGCACATCCCCTACTCCGATTATGTCTCTGCTAACCTTACCTGCCTTTGTTGAATCGAGGATACATGCAACATCCTTCTCTCTGTACCTCACAAGACCTATTGCAGTTTTAGATGTGAAAAGTCCGAAGCTTCCTTCCGCCAGTATAACTGCTCTTTCAAAATCAACCTTACCCACAGGAGAGAACCCTTCCATATCCTTTACTCCTCCCTTCTCTGAATATGAACTTCTGACCCTTCTGAATGAAATATGGATGATACTTAAACCTGATTCTGACTCTTCCTCTTTCTCCAGCCTTGAGATACCCTCTTTCAACTTCTGTAAAGATCACACTTTCGGAAATTGTTTCAAGATGCAGAACCGGTTCATATCCAGCTTTAATTTTGGTTGGATGGTTAAAAACAAGAACATCTGCAGTAAACTCCCATACAGACTCTGGATTTTCTTTCATCACAACCATACCCCTTCTTACGTCCTCCACATCCACCCCTTTTACAGCAATCCCAACAACATCCCCTGAAACTGTTTGCTCAACTCTGTAATGGTGAATCTCTATTGACTGAACTCTCGCCCTGATGAAATCACCACTGATGGTTGGTCCGATGAAGACTTCCTCCCCTTCATAGAGGACACCTTGCTTAACTGTCCCGCTTACAACCGTACCGACACCGGTTATTTTATACACCTTATCTATGTACATTATGAAATCCTCTCGATGTTTTCTGAATCTCTTTGGGAGAAGTCTTATGAGCTCGTTCAGCAAGTCAATACCTTCCATTGTAACAGGCGAGAGAGCAAGAATAGGGATGACAAGATGACCTCTTTTGCTAAGCATCTCTGAAGCTTTTCTTAGCTCCTCATGATTTTTAACAAAATATGGAATTCTGCCTATTTCTCTCAAAAGACCTGAAAGTTCTGTTAGAACTTTCTGAACTCTGTTTTTCTCAACCCTATCAATTTTTGTTACAGCAACAATTGTCGGAAGCTCCATTGCGAGAAGTATCCCGAGGTGCTCTTTTGTTGTTCTTGTTACTCCGTCGTCAGCTGCAACAACAAGAAGTCCATAATCGAGCTTCTGACCAACAAGCCCTCTTATGGTTGTCCTGAGCCAGGGCTCATGTCCAACTGTATCCACAAACGAGACGAGTTTTTCCGCAGATTCAACTATTTTAGCCTTTTCATGCTTGTTCAGAGGATTTTTCAGATGGAGTGTATTTTTTCCTTTAAACCCGTAAACTGCATACGATAAATCAGCAGACAACCCTCTCTCTATTTCATGCTTCTGTACATCAAGAAACAGTCTTGTCTTCCCGCTTCCATCATCAGGAATTCCTGTTACAAGTGTGCCGACAAGAGTGCTCTTTCCATGATCTACATGTCCTGCAGTGCCTATTAGAATATGTTCCCTTGGTTTACCTCGTTTTGTAATTGTAACAAGAGCGATCCAGCCACCATCAACCCGGTATTCTTCCACCTCTTTAATCTCGGCTCCTATTTCCGTGCTGAGCAGTTCAAGTATTCTCAGGCTTTCCTGGAGTCTCTCACGCGAAACACCTTTGAGATCTCCGCTATCTGTTACGCCAAGCACATACAGAGCTTCCCCTCGCCCCATTATGAGTCTGTGGTTGAGCTGACATGCAAGGTTTTCAAACCTCGTGCTGTTAAGGTGTACCTCTTCTGATAGATACTCCTTGAACTCTATGTTTTCCCTCTCTCCTCCGTTAACTATGGACGCCAGTTTCTCAGTCATCTCATCTCTCTATTTCATCAGTCTTTAGCTTAAACAATACCTTCATACCTTTGAGAGTAAGATGGACCTTGTCTGCAAGAGCCAGTATCTCCTCTATCCTTGGTTCTCTCTTCCAGTCGTAAACGTAATCGTAATCTCCCTGTATCGGCTCGAATCCAAGCGACATCAGCCTTGAGTTCACGTCTGATGGCATGGCCCCTTCACTGCTAAACCAAATCTTCATGTAGCTCTTCATATCCCATCAATCATTAACCATGCAATATTATGTATAAAAACTTCTCTACCTTGTGACCATTCAACAGCCTACATATCTACCTGCATAACCTCCTACATTGGTATATACAAATAAAACTTTTTTATAAAAAGAAAAC
>JALURI010000154.1 GCA_027016965.1 Geoglobus sp. | reverse complement strand
CACAGAGAGGCTGGGCAACAGGGTCCAGCTCGTAGGAGATGACATATTTGTCACCAATCCCGAGCGCATCTCCAGAGGAATAGAGATGGGCGTTGCCAATGCAGTCCTCATAAAACCAAACCAGATTGGAACCGTCTCAGATACAGCAGATGCTGTTTTCCTTGCCAGGAAAAGAGGATGGGATGTTGTGGTGTCCCACAGAAGTGGTGAAACTGAAGATCCATCCCTTGCTCATTTAGCTGTTGCCTTCAACGCAACATTAATAAAAACAGGTGTGGTTGGGGGGGAAAGAATAGCGAAGCTCAATGAGCTCATAAGAATTGAAGAGATGATTGAGTCAAGAATGGCTGAGATAAGGTGGTAAAAATGGTGAAAGAGAGAGAAGGAATGATGAGGGAGGCTGAAGAAGGGTATGAGTACCTTATTCCTCCAGATGAATACCTTGCTGCAGGAGTTCACATAGGCACCCAGGTAAAAACGGGGGACATGAAGAGATTTATCTACAAGGTTAGACCTGATGGACTCTACGTCCTGGATATAAGAATACTGGATGAAAGGTTAAAGCTTGCAGGAAAGCTTCTCGCAAGATACCCACCATCCAAGATACTGACAGTTGCAGCCAGACAGTACGGGCAGAAACCTGTCACGATGTTTGCAAAAGTTACGGGAGCTGATTACGTCATAGACAGGTTTGTTCCAGGAACACTTACAAACCCTGCCATAAAGGATTACAGGGAGCCTGAAATAGTGATAGTGACAGATCCTGCAATTGATTCCCAGGCAGTTGATGAGGCAACGGATATCGGAATACCTGTTGTAGCCTTATGTGATTCAAACAACAGCATTGCAAATGTGGACTTTGTTGTCCCAACAAACAACAAAGGAAGAAAAGCTCTTGCACTCGTTTACTGGATTTTGGCAAGGGAGGTTCTGAAAAACAGAGGTTTCACAGAGTTCACGTATACTGTGGAAGATTTTGAAGCAGAACTTTAAATCTTTAAAAATATTTTCTTCCGGATAACATCACTTTCCCATTAGGGGAAAGGGTAAATATTATTTCGTAGTTAAAGACTGATGTGAGATTTGCACATATTGCTGACACCCATCTCGGATACAGGCAGTACGGCAGTGAGGAAAGGGCAATTGACTTTGCCCATGCTTTTAAAAAGGCAGTTGAATTCTCTCTTTCCAGAGACGTGGACTCCATACTGATTGCTGGAGATCTGTTCCACAAAAAAAGTGAGATGGATCCTGTAACCCTTGCTCAGGCTGTCCTTGTTCTTGAAAAATGCGATGTTCCGGTTATAGCTATTGAGGGCAATCATGATTCGACCTATTTCAGGGAAAGATACACCTGGATAGACTATCTGAGCAGTCAGGATTATCTGATAAATCTCAAACCTCATTTTGATGAGGCAAAACCTGTTGTTGAGGAATGGGATGGAAAGAGGGGAGCTTGGTGTAAAATAAAGAAGACAATGGTTTACGGACTCAAGTACTATGGCATGCTCACAGAAAAAATTCTTCAGAACTATCTGAAAGAGATAGAGGAGGGTGATTTTACAGTATTCATGTCTCACTTTGGCATAGAGGGGTACATGGACATGTATGGATGCATAAATTCATCCCACCTCTATGAATTCAGAGATCGAATTGATTATGTTGCTCTCGGGCATATTCACAAAATGTACGTTGAGGATGATTTCATATTCAATCCGGGAAGCCTTGAAAGCTGTGATTTGAGAGAATTCTCATTCAAGAAAGGAATTTTTATTGTTGAATTCGATGGTGAGCTCAGATACTCACATGAAAGCTCATTCTATAAACCGAGAACATTCAGGATTGTTGAGCTTAATTTTTCTGACTATCCAGATCTTAGAGACAGCTTTTTGAAACATAAGGGGGATCCGGGAGAGGTTGTTCATATAAAAATAAGCACTGAAAAAAACATTGACAGAGAGAAGGTTGAGAAAATTGCAAGAGAAATTTTTGAACCTCTTGTTCTGAGAGTAGAGGTAGATTACACTTCAGGAATCCTTCAGGCTGTGAACATTGATCTGTCGGACAGAGTAAAGGTGGAGAGGAACGTGATCTCCTCCATCCTGAAAGGAATGGGCTACGAGGATGTGAGCGAGGAGGTGCTCAGACTAAGGGAGCTTTTCTCTTCAGGAAATTTTGATGATGCTGATAGCCTGATTGGAGATATACTGGCTGAAAAGATTGAAGAAGGAATTAAAGAGGCAAGAAAGGAATCCAGAATTGAGACTCAGATGGACGAGGAAGAGGAGTGGAGGTGGTGGGAGACTAAATGATCCTGGACATCCATCTTGAAAATGTAAAGAGCTACACATCCCAGAAAATTGTTTTTACAAGAGGATTGAATGGAATCATAGGGGAAAATGGCGCTGGAAAATCAACCATTCTTGAAGCTATTGGATTCTGCCTCTTCAACCACCTTCCATACAACATATCTGATTTTGTAAGAAGAGGAGAAAACAGAGCAGAAATAAGGCTAAGGATTGAAAGTCCTGCCGATGGGAGGATTTACAGGATTGTTAGAAGGATTGAGGGTGGGAGAACATCTGAATACTATGTGGAGGATGAGGAACTTGGAAGAATTGGAGAAGGCGTCAGGGATGTCAAATCATGGGTAACAGAGCATTTTGGACTTGAAATCGATCCTGAGGTAATATTCGAGAATGCCATTGGCGTCAATCAGGGAAACATAACCGCACATTTCCTGCTTGCTCCCGGTTCAAGAAAAGGAGTTTTTTCACCTTTGCTTGGGATAGAAAAGTATGACAGGGCTTTTGAGCGAAGTAGAGATTATCAGAATATTCTTGAAAAAAAAATTGCAGAAATTCGAAATGATATCTCAAGGACTGAAGAGAGACTGAAAACTCTGAAAAAAATAGAAAATGAACTTTCAGAAAAAAAAGAGAGAATAAAGAGACTTGAAGGTGAAAAAAGGAAGCTTGAAGATGAACTTGACAGAATCAGCAGAATTATTGAAGAACTGAACTCCATGAAGGAGAATATCCAGAAGCTGGAAAAAGAAAGGGAAATTCTTGAGAGCAAAAAAAGAATGCTCGAAAGAAGTCTGAACGATCTCCTGAATGAAATGAGCGAAATCAGAGACCTTGAAAGGTTGAGATCAGATCTGAGTAAGGGATATAATAGATATCTGGAGCTATCTTCTGAACTGGAAGAGATCGGGGAGAATATGAAATCCATGGACAAAAAAATCAAAAGTGCCAATGAGAAAAGGAGAGTTTTGGAGAGACTCAGTGAAAGAATCTCAATTTTGAAATCTGAAATATCAGCGCTGAAAAAAGATGTGTCTCGGTATGAGGAACTCAAGCTGATGGCTGAGAGAGAGCGGGATATTCGGGAAAAGCTCATCTCCATCAGGGAGAACCTTGGAAAGAAAAAGACAGTTCAGGATTTTCTGAAAAACATTCATACTGAAATGGAATCACTGGAAAAAGAAATCGAGAAAATAAAATCATCAGAATTTGAACTTGAAAAGCTCAGAGATAAGTTTGAAAAGCTTAAAGGCGTTGATGAGAGGAAAAACATGTTAATAGAACTCATTTCAAAGCTTGAACAAAAAATAAAGGACAGAGAAAGACTTAGAAAATCTGTTGAGGAAACGCTCTGCCCGATTCTCAATGAATCATGTGAGAGG
>JALURI010000153.1 GCA_027016965.1 Geoglobus sp. | reverse complement strand
CCAACTCCCACTCCAACCCCTACTCCAACACCTACACCAACTCCCACTCCAACCCCTACTCCAACACCTACACCAACTCCCACTCCAACCCCTACTCCAACACCTACACCTACACTAACTCCAACCCCCACGAATCATCCGCCCGTAATTCTCCTGAAGTCACCGGCTGATTCACAGAATTTCCCTTCAATCACAGAGTATGTGGATCTGGAATGGACTGCAAGCGATCCTGAAGGCGATTCCATGTCATTTGACGTGTTTTTCGGTTCTGCAGAAAATCCACCTCTCCGTGCTTCAGGAGTTCTGACAAACAAACTTGGTGTTTATGTAGCTCCTGGAAAAACCTATTACTGGAAAGTTGTGGCAAGGGATGAGAGAGGTGCATCAAATGAGTCCAGCATCTGGAGTTTCTCGATAAGGTACGAGAAAGTGCTCGACAGTATCAATGACTCAAAGGAAAAGCTTGTGAGTAAGTACAACCCTGAGTTTGACTGGAAAACCCAGAGTCCTTCAAAGCAGGATATTCTTCAGGCTTTGATAAATGCTGTAATTTTATACTTCAAAACCTGGGATGGAGAAGCGAGACAGGAAATACTGAATGATGTGGTGGAGCTTGTTAGACTTTACTTCAGCTTACCTGCCTATGAGGCTATTCTGGCAATTGCAGGGATTCTCATTGTGACCATAGTCCTGAAAAAATCCCGATAGGAATGAAAGCACTCTTTAACATTTACTTTTCACAAAATTTTTCAGCCTGAAATACAGCAGGAAAACAAGGGGAAATGAAAAAATGAATGGAATGTAAAGTGGTGCAGGCATCTTTACGGTTGCTGGATGAAGCTGAAATTCAGCTTTTGTAAGCTGGATATAGAAATACAGAATTACCGGATAGATGAAAAACGAATAGGCTCTGGCAAGTCTCAAATCAAGAAAACAAAGGGATGTATGAGTGATTGCAAATAGAAAGAGAGTAAAACTGAAGGCAAATCTTATTTCAGAGAATATGATTCCTCCCCAGGCAACGAACATGAATATGGATGATATGATCAGATGTATTCCGGAATAAAGTGATGTTGCTGTCGAAAAAGCTCTGATCTCAGCATAATTTATTTTAAAATGAAGGGCTGGAAAAAGAATCATCGAGATTACTGTAATTACCGTTATCGGAACATGGAAGTACACGAGCTTGTAACTGTCACCAAGAGTGCTTTCGGAAGGCATCAGGATGATAAGTGCAACACTTGCGATAAAAAGCAAAGTCACAGCTCTGAAATCCATGACATCAAAAGCGGCTGTGGATCTTAAAAATTTTTTCACAGTTTTATCCAGGAAGACAGCCCTGGAAACATGCACAAATATTAAAAAGTATTTGCCATATCTGAACCCATGGATCCCCAGACAATATATGATATTATCGAGAAACATCACAGGTTTTATGCTGATTCACTTCCAATGATAGCCAGTGAAAATCTTACAAGTAAATTTGTAAGGGGGTGTTACATTTCTGATCTCGGACACAGGTATGCTGAGGGGAAGGTTGGAGAGAGGTATTATCAGGGATGTGCGTTCATAGATGAAATTGAAGAGATTGCTCTCAATCTCACAAAAGAGCTTTTCAATGCTGAACATGCCAATGTCCAGCCCATAAGTGGGGTTGTTGCAAATACTGCAGCATTTTTTGCCCTTACAAATCCCGGAGATGGGATATTTGCTCTCTCTGTCCCATGCGGAGGTCATATAAGTCATGATAAAGTTTCTTCAGCTGGAATAAGAGGTCTGAGGGTTTTTTATTATCCATTCAACACCGGGGAGTTTGATATTGATGTTGATGGGACAAGAAAGATGGCATTGAAAGAGAGACCGAAGCTTTTTGTCCTTGGATCGAGCTTGATTCTCTTTCCCCAGCCTGTAAATGAGCTCAGGGAGATTGCAGAGGAAATAGATGCACGGGTTATGTATGACGGAAGCCATGTTCTTGGACTGATTGCAGGAAAAAGATTCCAGGATCCTATGGCTGAAGGAGCTCATGTTATGACTGGCTCAACCCACAAGACCTTCTTTGGCCCTCAGAGAGCTGTGATAGTATCTGAGAAAGAAATAGCAGATGTAATTGACAGAGCAGTCTTTCCTGGTATTATAAGCAACCATCATCTCAACACACTTGCAGGATATGCTATCGCTGCGATGGAAATGAAAGCATTTGGTGAGAGATATGCGGATCAGGTAATAAGAAATGCCAGAAAACTGGCAGAAAGAATGAATGAGCTTGGAATGAGAGTTGTGTGTGAAGACAGAGGATTTACAGAATCCCACCAGGTTGTTGCAGATGTCAGAGATCTTGGAGGCGGAACTGAAGTTGCTGAAAAACTTGAAAAGGCCGGTATAGTTATCAACAAAAATCTGATGCCCTGGGATACCCTGAAGGATACAGCAAATCCATCAGGGATAAGGCTTGGAGTTCAGGAGCTGACGAGACTTGGAATGGGAGAGGGTGAGATGGAAGAAATTGCCGAAATCATTTCTGGAGTTGTAGCTGGAAAGCTTTCCAATGAAAAAGCAAGAGAAAGGGTTACAGAGCTCAAAAGAAATTTCAGCACGGTGAAATACACATTTGAAGAGCATTCTGCATACGAGTTCCAGAAACTGTGCTGAACTGATGCGGGGCAGGATAGGAATTCATGATTCAGGCTGATGGAAAATTATCATTTTTAAATTTTGAGAAACAGGTTATGGGCTGTTTGAAAGGCCAAATCCAAAACTTTTATATTCTCCGTTCCTGAACAAACAGCACAAAGTTTAAATTCACCTCCTATTTCTGCCTTTAAGCAATTACAAAGATTTCTGTTGTGAGACCATGATGCTGGAAAAGTTGGTGGAGAGGAAGGATCAGCTCGAAAAGGATCTCAGGGATTTTATCAAAAAAAGAGATGAACTCAATGAGCTGTCGAAGGAGTTTGCTGAAAAAAGAAATGAGCTTAACAAAAGAACGAGAGAACTTCTTGAGAGGGTAAGAGTGCTGAAAAAAGAGAGAGATGAGCTGAATGCAAAGGCAAGGGAACTGAGAAACCAGAGAAAGGAGCTACACAAAAAGGTTGATGGACTTTACAAGGAGCTTGATAAACTCAGAAGGAATATTGATAAGGGTGGAAGACCTCTTGGAGAGATCGAGAAGGAGATCAGAAAGCTCGAATTCAGACAGCAGACTGCGGTGCTGACGATAGAGAAGGAGAGAGCCCTTGTTGAGAGAATTGCAAAGCTGAAAAGAGAGTTAGAGCAGAGAAAGGAACAGCTTGAGAAGCATGAGGAATTCAGAAGACTCATTGCTGAAATAAAGAAATTCAAGGAAGAGGTCAGAGCTCTGACAGAGGAACTTAAAAAATATCAGGAATCTGCAGATAAAGTCCATGCTGAGATAGTTGAATTACTCAAGGAAGTTGATGAGACAAGAAAACAGGCAGATGAAATGCATGAAAGGTTTCTGAATTCAAGGAAAGAAGCAGACAGATATCATGCTGAGATCATCAAGATCAGAAAGGACATAAAGGATCTTGAAAAGGTTATAAAGGCTCTCAAACTGAAACAGAGCAAGAGCAAGGAACAGAAAGAAAAAGAGGAGCTCATGAAAAGAGCAAGAGAAATTTACGAGATGTTCAAGAAAGGAGAGAAGCTTGAAACTGAAGATATTTTGCTCCTTCAGAGGGCTGGATTAATTTAATTTTTTAGTAGCCCTTCATTCTGTGCTCAATCACTTTTATTATTGTAAATGCAACTGCTGTAAGGATTGAAATTTGCATCATCAGCTCTTCCTGAGATGGGAGACCGTACTCCATTGTCAGGATGATGCCATTTGCTGTGCTCATGAAAATACCTGTTATCAGAAGTGCTGTGATGAGTCCGCCTATGAGATAGTATGGCTGTGCAGGGTTAGAGCTTCTGTGTTCTATGATGACAGTTGAAACAACAAAGGCAATGGCAAAGACAAGAAAAGTGTATGAGGTTGAGATGTAAAGCCTGAAGTTGATTAGCATCTCAAACATGCCAAGAAGCATGAAGTAAAGCAGTATTCCCGAAATGAAGGCAATGGCAAGGTGAATGTATACCCGTCTCAAAAATTCTCCTCCTGATTCCATCGTTTATTTTTCACTCTGCAAAAATATAAATTTTTTCAGGCATATAACCTCATTATGAGTTCTGTTCTTCTGTCTTTAAGCAGTTCCACAAATTCCCTGTCAATGTCTCTGGCAGCCATGGTTGATCTTATACAGAGAGTCCTGTCACATTTAAAACTGCTCTTCCTCACTACAACATCTTTCTCGTGTGTCAGTGACAGGTTCTTGTCTCCGTCAGCTGAAAAGCTGATATTCATGTTGTAATCTGGAAGAATCAACTCGATTATTATTTTCTTTCCACTTCTAATTCTTTCCCTGATCTCATCACTCAGATCCCTCACAGATTTGTTTGCTCCAATCCCAATTATGCAATTCCCTCTTGGTGTCAGGTTACTTTCCTTTGTTATCTCCAGTGTTGTTCTGTGTATGGCAGTTATGTTCTCATGTCCGTAAGCAACTATCTCCTCTCTAATATTTTTTCCATTCTTCATTCTCCTCACAGACACCTTTCCATTCGCAATCAATACAAGCAAAGCTCTTCCAAGTCTTCATGATTTCCGGAAGTCTCCTCTTCAAACCTTTCCATTCTGTTGTCTCACCCGGATAAACCCCAAGAAGTTGATACGCCATTTGGTCAAGCTCTGCAACCCTTTCATTTGAGCTCTCCGAATACATGCACAACTCATCGCTCAGATATGGACACCTCGTGCATACATCATCAGCCCCAAAAACAACTGCAATTGAACTGTCATCAATTATTTTTCTGATGTTCTCGATAAACTCAGGGCTGTAACCCTCTCCCCTGAAAAAATTTAGACAGATGAGATGATGTCCTCTCAGCCTGCTCATTTATCTGAAAAGTTCAATTTCCAGCTTCACAGGGTCATATTTCCAGTTATCCGGAAGAACACCTTTCTCCTTGTAGTAGCTTGCAAGCCTGTGAATCTTTGCCTCAATGAGCTGCAATCCTCTTTTGTTGTGGACATCCGTTCTGTGAGTCTCAAGATGCTTTCTAAGGTTTATTGCCTTTTTTATCAGTGACTTTATATCTTCTGGAAGTTTTATTTCCGCATCGCTTTCCGTCAAAATTCTGACAATTTTCTTGCCTGTGACCTGCTTTACAGATGGAATCCCATGAACATCTCTGAGTATTGTCCCGATCATGCTTGGCTCATATCCATCATTGTAAAGCTTTATAACAAGCTTTTCAACCTCTTCAGCACTGAGCTCAACCCACTCTGGAGGCGAATCTCTGTAAATCCTTTTTGATCCTGATTTTCCTCTTCTTCTTGCATGCATCCTCGCCATCTTATCAACCCCTTCTCCCAAGCATTATCATTCGATTAAAAAGTTTTTGCCAGCCAGCTGAAAAACTTTTCCAGAGCTTTTCTTCTGTGACTAACTTCATTTTTTTCAGCTCCCATCTCTGCAAACGTTTTTCCATCTATCTCAAAAATCGGATCATATCCGAATCCGTAATTTCCCCTGATGTCTTTTGAGATTATCCCTTTTACCTCACCTCTGAATACCTTTATGCTTTCTCCGTCATGATATGCAATAACTGAAACAAATGAAGCATTTCTTCTATCTATTCCTTTCATCAGCTTTAGAATGCCCTCATTTCCTATGGTTTTGAATACATATGACGAGTAAACACCCGGAAAACCATTCAGGGCATCGATGAAGAGCCCGCTGTCTTCAATGAAAAATGGTGGCGTGACGCAATCTGAAAGCATTTCAGCACTTTTCACAGCAACCGTTTCAAGCTCGTCTCCCTGGGGTTCCAGGTACTCCCTATCAACCCATTCAATATCCACCCCGTGATCTTTACCAATTTTCTCGGCCTCGCGAAACTTGTTCCTGTTTGAGGTTACAAACTTAATCTTCATTCTTCAGCCCTCAGATGACCGTACATGCCCTCAAAGCCGTATTCCACCCATTTCAGCATTACATCACAGTACGAGTAGTGATCCATGAATCTTCTCAGATCACCGTCATTCTCTCTAAGCCTTCTGGAAAATTCATCAAGACTGGAAGACTGGGAAGCGATTTCAGCCCATCTTTCTGCCATATCAAGCACCTTCTTCAGGAGTTTATCAGCATGATACACTCCAAAGTGAGTGTATGCTATGTAATCTGGCTCAAGCTCTATCATTTTTCTTACAGAAATTTTCCATTCATCAAGGTTAAATGGAGCTGGAGTTGTCGGGATAACATTCCCATTTATGCACATCCCTGCTGCATCTCCTGAGAACAGTATCTTTTTTTCATCCAGAAAGAAGCTCAGGTGGTGAGGAGCATGACCCTCTGTATTGATTGCTTTCAGCACAGCACCTCCTAGATCAAAATCTCTGTTTCTGTCAATGGGAATGACCATACCTTCATCAACTGAATCCGGCTTCCCGTAAAGTTTGTTTATCTCACTGAACTCAATCGAAGCTTTCCAGAGCCTTTCTGGATTTATTATGTGTTTTGCTCCTCTGCTGTGGCATACCACTCTTGCTCCATACTCATTTGCAAGGGTTCCCGCTCCACCTGCATGGTCAAGGTGAACATGGGAGATGAACACATAATCGAGGCTCTCAACTCCGAGCTCTCTCAGAGCATTGAAAACAGACTGAATTGAACTTCTGGGCCCAGTCTCAACAACTACTTTTTTCTCAAAATCCAGAATGTAGCATGAAATAAGCTTCTCATAACCAAAGGGCATGACATCAGCCTGATATATTCCCTCATCCAGCTTTTTGAGTCTCATGGACTCACATGACCCCTCTGTAAATTTATATTTTCCGAAACCATAAAACAATCAGGAAGGTTTTTAATCTTTTTAATTTTTATGGGGCTCATGGGCAGAGCCTGGAAGTTTGGAAATGATGTTGACACAGATGTGATAATTCAGGGAAAATACCTTGTTATAAATGAACCCGATGAGCTTGCAAAGCATGTTTTCGAAAATCTCAGACCTGAGTTTGCCAGAAAAGTCAGAAAAGGAGATTTTGTTGTTGCGGGAGAGAACTTTGGATGTGGATCGAGCAGGGAACATGCACCAATAGCACTGAAAGCAACAGGAATTGAAGCTGTGATTGCAAAAAGCTATGCCCGAATATTTTTCAGAAATGCTGTAAACATAGGTCTGAGAGCGATTGAATGTGAAGATGCTGACAGAATAAATGATGGAGACGAGCTTGAGATAGACTACGGCAGAAATCGGATTGTAAACAAAACCAAAAATGAGGAGTACCCATTCACACCCCTTCCGGATTTTCTCAAAAAGATTCTTGAAAGTGGTGGCCTGGTTAATTTTGCAAGATCGATGTACGGAGGTAGGAGATGAAGAGAATTGCCGTCATTCCTGGAGATGGGATCGGGAAAGAGGTGATGGATGCTGCGATACTCATTCTTGAAAAGCTTGAGCTTCCATTTGAATACGTATGGCTTGAAGCTGGAGATGAGGCTGAAGAAAAGTATGGTAAACCTCTTCCTGATGAAACCCTTGATGAGGTTAGAAAATGCGATGGAGTGCTTTTTGGTGCAGCGGGAGAAACAGCTGCAGATGTGATTGTCAGATTGAGGCATGAGCTTGACACCTTTGCAAATGTGAGACCGGCAAGAACATTCAAAGGTGTTCCATCAGTTCATGAAAATGTAAACCTGATTGTAGTAAGGGAAAACACTGAATGCCTTTACATGGGGATAGAGTTTGAGGTTGATGGAGTTGCTGAGGCTGTCAGAATTATATCAAGGAAAGCCAGTGAGAGAATTATCAGGTATGCCTTTGAGCTTGCCAGAAATGATGGGAGAAAAAAGGTTACAGCTCTGCATAAAGCAAACGTCATGAGGAAGACGTGTGGATTGTTCAAAACCGTTTTTTATGAAATTGCAGGGGAATACGCAGAAATTGAGGCAGATGACTACTACATAGATGCTGCATGCATGTACATGGTCATGAAGCCTCAGATGTTCGATGTCATAGTTATAACAAACATGTTCGGCGACATAATCTCAGATCTCGCTGCAGGGGTTGTTGGAGGGCTTGGGTTGGCACCATCTGCAAACATTGGAGAAAAATACGCTCTTTTTGAACCAGTCCACGGTGCAGCATTTGACATAGCAGGAAAGGGTATAGCAAACCCTTCTGCAATGATTCTGACAGCATCTATGATGCTCAGGCATTTTGGATATGTGAATCTGGCAGAAAAGATTGAAAATGCTGTTGAGAGGGCGATTTCTGAAGGAAAAACAACCCCTGATTTGGGTGGAAATCTGAAAACAATGGAAATGGCTAAAACAATTTCAGAGTACGTTCATTCATAAATTTCCCTTTTTGCCATCTCCATTGCTTCAAGTATCTTTTTTTCAAGTTCTTGAGCTTTTTCAAGGATTTCTCTCAACTGAAGTTCTTCTATTTCCCCAAAATCAGGGTGGGATGACATAAAATCTGATAGATTACCTATGGTTGTTCTAACATCTCCAAAGCAGTCATTCAACACTCCAAGGAGAAGCATCATTCTGGTTTTTCTGTCAAACATGGTCTTAATCTGGCACCTATAATTTAAAAGTTCGGGTTTTGTGCTTCATACCTTAAATCCTTCGAGAGTGTAATACAGAATTGAAAAATTGTTTGCTAACTTTTCTCAATGAGTTTTTCTGGGAAGTATCATTGCTGAAATGAGGTTATGGGTTCAATTGGAGTCAGGCAACCGAAAACCGGAAGTGCATGCATCATCGCCCTTAATCTCCATCTGCTGAATTGTTGACGTACCATTTTGCCTCGAACATGAAATTGAAAATACTTCGTTTGAATAATTTTTCATGATGTGATACGTAACATTTATTTGTTTTTACTGTTTAATATTTAACGGTGATAAACATGAAGGGCAGGCATCTGGTGATCCTGCTGGTTGTTCTGGCAGTTGTTTTTGCAGGGTGTAGCCAGCAGGAAGAAAAGACCGCGCCCACTCCCACACCAGAAAAAACTCCAACGCCCGTACCAACTCCAGACATTGAAAAAATCAAGCAGAAAGCCGTGGAGGATGCGGTCCATGAACTGATGGTTTCCGCATTGAACCTCCACTACGACAACCCGAACACCCCTGAGGTCGAGGGAGTAAACGTGAATCCTGAATTTGGATGTTCGGGATGCCACTTCTCGAAAGAAGCAGTTCCGAAAATGGAGGAGTGGGGACGCTCTGCCCACGGAGGGCATGTGCTTGAGGTTAAGGAAAACGACCTCTCTGCTGCTGTTATCCAGGATGTAGCCCCTGCATGGGTTCACTACGATTTCAAGCAGCCTAACAGGCTGTCATGTCAGAAATGTCACACCTCAACAGGTTTCAGGAACTTTGTGAGCGATCCGGAGAATTACAATCCGGAGAACAACACATTCCTGCTGACAGGACAGCAGAAGGAATTCCTGTACTGCTGGGCCTGTCATAAGGTTGAGGATGGAAGCTTTGAGCTGAGAAACCCCGGCAGGTTCGAGAAGGTTGCGGAGTATTCAGAGCCTGCGGACAGGATTTCAGCGGTGCCGGATCTTGGCAAGGCAAATCTGTGCATGGTCTGCCATTCGGGAAGGAGCAGTGGAGCGGCAATAAAATCTGCTGAGGAGATCAGGGGTAAGCACTTTGGAGCATTCAACTCTCACTATCTGGCTGCAGGAGGCATAATCTTCAGGACTCTGCCATACGAGTTTGATGGAAGGGATTATTCCAAGTCCAACCCCCATGCAGGAATAGGTGGCCTATGTACGGCATGTCACATGAGCAATGCAGACCACACATTTGAGGCTGTGGAGGTCAAAAACGGGGCGGTGGTGGACATAAAGGCGTATGACACGCTCTGCAAGAGGTGCCACGGGGATGACAAGAATGCTCTGATATCCACGATAAACGAGAGGAAATCCCAGTACGAATCAGCGTTAAAGACAATTGAAAAGCTCCTGGCGGAGAATGGCATCTATTACGACAGTGAGAGGTATCCGTACTTCTACGGCACACCCAACGCTGAGGAGCACACATTTGCCAACGCGTTCAAGGACTGGCCCAGCAAGGACATCCTTGGTGCAGCATATAACCTCAACCTGCTCGCTCGCGAACCCGGCGCATTCATCCACAACCCGGAGTACGTGAAGCAGATAATCTACGATACAATCGACTTCCTTGACGATGGCGTGCTGAACAAATCGGCAGAGAAGAGCGTTCCGGAGGACGTGAAGGCGTTTATCGAGGGGTCAAGATGATTCCCTTTTTTCTTTTTTTAATGCAAACATTTTTAATTGCCTTTATCTGTTCATTGATGTATGAAGTACATCGGTCTTGACATCGGGACAAACTACACAAAGGCAACTGCAGATGGCAGTAATGTCATTACATTTCCCAGTCTTGTTGTTTATGGTGAGGAGAAGGAGTGGAGTTTAAAAGGAAAAGCAGAAAGACAGGTTTATGTTGGAGATGAAGCTTCATACATGGCTCAGAATGTGGAGAATGTTGAAGTTCTGAGACCATTGCATGAAGGAAGACTGATGCACAGCTCGTACATTGAGTTAGCTAAGCATGCTCTCAGCATGCTCAATGCAGAAAGTGACAGATTTGTTACAACCGGCCTTCCTGTGAAAAGCTCAAAAAAAGAAAGAGCAGACCTTGTTGATGAACTGAAAAATGCACTCAAATGCGATGTTCTCCTGCTTCCCCAGCCTGTTGGTTCAATGGCCTATGCAGGAGTCAATACGGGAGTTTGCATTGACATTGGTTTTGGAACTACCGACGTGATAGTTCTGGCAGACATGGAGTATCTGAAGGGAGATACACTGCTTGTTGGAGTTGACAAAATCTACGAAAACATGGAGATGACCATAAGGAACAGATTTGGCATCACAATAACTCCGGAAGAGATGACAAAGCTTCTATCAGAAGAGAACTTCAGGGTGGGAAAGGTGAGGGGAGGAAAAAAACTTGCAGTTTCAAGGAATGATGTAATTGATGAGTATAATAAG
>JALURI010000152.1 GCA_027016965.1 Geoglobus sp. | reverse complement strand
GATTCCCCATCTGATAGGAAGAAAGGGTAAGCGGATAAAGATGATAGAAGATGAGCTTGGAATAAGCATTGACATTGAACCCATGAAGATGGAAAAAATCAACGAAACTGTTGCAGTTGTTGAGGAGAAGGGAAAGCATTACGTAATTCATGCTGATGGATTGCAAGGCAAAAGTGTGGATGTTTATGCAGGGGATAGCTATCTGCTCACCGCCGAGGTTGGAAGGAGGGGAATAATAAGGGTGAGAAAAGACAGAGATGCGGGGAAGGCGATCAGGCTTGCTCTGGCAAAAGGAGAGAAGATAAGGTTGAGATATTGATGAAAGAAAGATATTTACTTGGAATTTTCTACATCATGACGGGGATAATTGCCCTTACAATGTCCACACCATTTTCAGAGGCGGGAATGCAGGCTTTCGAAGACACGTCAGATGTTTCAAATTCACTTTACTACATTCTGATGATTCTCGGATTTACAGCGGTTATTCTTCTTATCATAAAGTTCAGAAAATCTCTAATAAAACCTCTTTTCTACTTACTTCTCCTAATAACCTACTTCTACGGTTTTCTTCCATTTATAGGGATCATGTCGGTAATTCCATCTTTTATTCTTCTATATCTTCTCATCAAGACCAGACACTGGACAGTAATCAATTTTTCGGCTGTGATAATCGGTGCAACCGTCACATCGATATTTGGTATAAGCATGGAACCTTTTCCGGTGATCGTTCTTCTATCTGTTCTGGCAGTGTATGATTACGTTGCCGTTTACAAAACAAAACACATGCTTACTCTTGCAGACAGCATTTCTGAAATGAAGATTCCGGTTGTGTTTATCATCCCCGGAAAGGAAAGGGATGCCATAATGGGTGTCGGGGATGCTGTGATGCCCAACATCCTTGTGGTTTCTGGATTTGTTTTTGGGAACTGTTTTCTGATTCCACTGGTTACCTTTGTTTCAGGGATTGCCGGACTTTATTTGCTTATGAGAATGGTTGAAAAGAGCAAAGAGGCTCATCCAGGATTGCCAATACTGAACTTCTCAGCCATTGCTGGCTATCTTCTCGGACTTGGTTTCTGCCAGATTTTTTAAAATATCTACAAGATCCTTTATCCCTTCCTCAGTGTATACAGAGACTGCAAGCCTGTCCCTCCTGTCATGAAGGTCAGACTTGCTGTATACCTCAACAACAGGGACATCAAACTGATTCTTTATCTCGGAGAGAAGAGAAAGCTGTTTTTCAAGTTCAAATCCACATGTTTCAGTCGGATCAATCACAAAAACAATCATATCTGCCAGATGCCTCAATGCAAGAATTGCTCGCTTTTCAATTCTGTTTCTCTTTTCAATAGGTCTGTCAAGGAGGCCGGGAGTATCTATAACCTGAATTCTGTTCTTACCAAGATCGATGTAGCCCACATAGATTTTCTTTGTGGTGAATGGATAGCTTGCAATCTCCGGTTTGACTGTGGACACGGATGAAACTATGCTTGATTTCCCAACGTTGGGATAGCCGGCAAAAACGGCAGTGAAATCAATGCTTAAAGTTGGGATTTCCCTCATCTTCTGTTTTGCCTCATTGAGAAACTTCAGCTCCTCATCAATCTGCTCTATTATCGACGCAATTCTACCGTAAGTAGCTCTCAAAACAATATCAGGATCCTGACCTCCTTTGATCCTTCTGACACCTTTTGATATTATTTTCTGAGTCATTGAGTTTGCCCATTTGAGTGATGCCAGACTTTTCTTCAGATCTCTCAATCCAACCACAGCATCCACCATTTCCCTGTAAAATGGCTCCAGATTATCATATGAAGGATGCTCAGAAACAATTCTGCTGAAATAATTTTCAAGAACATTTGAGATCGTTGAAAGCTTGTTCAGAGCTTTTTCCTTCCTATTTCTTCCTGTAACCTTTGATGCCCTTCTGAATGCTTTGTCTATCAGTTCCTGGGATGTGAGTACTGTTGGAAGCTTTTTTGGATTGAATGTCATTACTGTAAAGACTGCAGGGTTTTGTTTAAAATGTTATTCCGCTCAAAAGCTGAAATCTGTTTAATTCTGGAAAAATATATAAACTATTTCGATGAGTTGAATTGAAAAGGAGGGATGGAAAATGGAGCTTGAACTCACCCAGATTCAGAAGGACATCCTTTACGCTCTTGTAACAATATACAAGAACAAAGGAGGTGGAAGTGTAAAGGGAGAAGAGATAGCAGAACTCATAAACAGAAATCCCGGAACTGTGAGAAATCAGATGCAGGCTTTGAGATCTCTTGGGCTTGTGGAGGGGGTTCCGGGACCAAAGGGAGGCTACAGACCAACATCCAAAGCATATGAACTTCTCTCAATAACAAGTTACGAGGAGTCGGTTAAGGTTCCTGTTGTGGTGAATGAAGAGCCACAGGATGATCTTTCTGCTGAGGAGATTGACTTTCCAACACTTTCCCATCCAAAAATCTGTCAGGCAAGAATCAGGATTATTGGAAACATAAGGAAGATATCTCCAAATGACAGAATTGTTGTTGGACCAACACCTGTAAACGAGCTCATGGTCTTTGGTAAGGTGATTGGAAGAGATGATACCGAAAACACTGTGGTAATTGACATAGAAAAGATTGTTGCCCTTCCAAAGGAGACCGTTGGAGAGTACATGTCCACTCCGGTTCACACAATAAATGCAGAGGATAATGTGGAGAATGCTGCAAGAGAGCTGGCTGAGAGAGAGATTTACTGCATGCCGGTTGTCAAGGGGAACGAATTTGTCGGGATATTTACCCTCGACCATGTGGCTGCTGCAATAAAAGAGGATAAGCTCAAGGGAAAGGTTCATGAGATAATGAGACCGAAAATTGTTTCAGTTGAGAAAGACATAACCCTCGGAGAGGCTCTCAGAATAATGAACGATGAGAATGTTAGAATACTGGTAGTCAAATCGGAAGGGAAGCCTGTTGGAGTGATAACCGATCAGAAAATTCTGAGACAGATCGCTCCGGAGCACGCAAAAACAGCACTCTGAATTCAACCACTTTTTTGCTCGCCTTTATTTGATGTGTAGTAGTTGTATATGGCTGTTAGAAGTGCTGCGAGCATTGGAGTCAGGAAAAACCCGCTCACTCCCGCAACAAGTCCACCACCTATGAATGAGACCATGAGAACAAGCGGGTGAACTTTGGACGTGTATCCGACAAAGTATGGTCTCAGAACCAATTCCGGGATTATGTAGAGAAATATTCCTCCAATTGCCAGGAACCATACTGCCTTGAGGGGGTCAGTGAAAAACAGATAAACAGAAACGGGAAGTATGATCATCCACTCTGCAAACACCGGAATGAGAGCAGCAAGAAACATCAGACCGCTAAGAAGGGGAGCGTAGGGAATTTCAAAGTAAATGAAGTATGGAATTGAGGCTATCCCTATCAGAAGGGCAGCAACAAAGTTGCCAAACCATAAATTTGTGAATGTTCTGTCAAGCTCATCAAAAAACCCTCTTGCAGATTTATCCACAAAAATTGCTCCAATAATTCTGTCTGCAACCCTCTTTCCATCCAGAATTGAGTAAAAGCACACAATTGTTGAGATAAAGAAGTTCATTATGAAGAATACAAACTTGGTTGTTATGTTCACAGCTGTATCTCCCAGACTTTTGTTGACAAATGTCAGAAACTGATCAAAAAGGGGTTTGACTATGGCAGCTGTTTCAGGATCAAGCTGGGATATGAATATATTCAGGTATGTGA
>JALURI010000151.1 GCA_027016965.1 Geoglobus sp. | reverse complement strand
GCATACACTCATCAACACTCTTTCCCCTTCCATCAGGGGTATCACATGTGTAAGTTTTTTCATCAATCAACCCGAGAATTCTCATGACATCTGCTGTTACTGAAAAGAATTCTGAAGAAACATTGTCATCCATCAGGAAAAAGGATGGTGTTCTCAGCATTCCAAAATAAAGAAGCTCTTTTTTTCTTAGTCTTTCAAAATCGGTTTTTGAGGCAAGAATTCTGCCTTCTTTCACAGGAATTATATCGGTTGTTGTTGAGCCCATGTCTGCAAATATAAAGGTTTTAAACATCTCCTCCAGAAATTTTACACTTGCAACCCAGTTTGATGCAGAAAAATTCAGAGGGTTATCAATTTCCTTTTTCAGATTTCCATCCAGATCGATGAAAAAAACCTCGTCAAAAATCTTTCTTGCCAGAGAGAAGATATATGTGACACCTTCTCCCTTGGATGAAAATGCATCAGCAAGCTCTGCTGTTATAACCACACCAGTTTTCCCTTCCAGATTCATATCTTTTAAAAAAGCCTCAAGATCCTTCCAGTTTAGCCACATGGGGAAGTAATGAATTTCAGCCTCTTCAGAATCTCCTCTGTAAACCTTGATGTTTGCCCCACCTATGTCTACTCCATTACAGAAAGTCGTCAAGACTCACACCCCTGAATTCAAAGCTCTCAAAATCCTTTGCAAGAGGGTACTTTGTGTTTGGTGGATAGAAATGTCCAACATGGATGAAGAGGGTTTTTTTGGATTTTAGCTTCTTTGCAAGGGTGAATGCCTCTCCAGCATTCATGTGCTTTTTCAGCCTGTAACCCTCTGGAGCTATGGCATCCACAATAAGCAGATCGGGGTTGAGCATTTCGTCAATGCTTCTTTCAGGAATTGAAGGGTTCGTGTCACCTGTTACAACAACTTTCTTTCCTTTGTAATTGAGCACAACACCATGTGACCTTCTCATTGGAGGATGAGTGACATCTATCAGGGTTATCTCAACTCCGAAAAGGTTGAATGGTTCGTAGCATTCAACCTGATTCTCCCTGTATTTCATGAAGAACATAAATCTTCCAACATCCTCAAGCACCTCTCCGCTGCTGTAAACGCTCACATTACTCTGAACCCTGTAAAAATCTCCAAAGCCAGCAAAATGATCGTAATGAGAGTGAGTCCATATAACAGCATCAACTCTGTCAACGTTGGCTTTCAGAAGCTGCTTTCTCATGTCTGGAGAGGTGTCTATAAGAACAGTCTTTCCTTCATTTTCAACAAGAATCGAGAATCTGAGCCTCTCCCAGCTTTTTTTCCTTGCATCCTCGCATGTCTTGCAGTGACATCCAATAACCGGAGTGCCGGGTGAGTCTCCGGTGCCAAGTATTGTTACCTTCATGTTCAGTAGGAGTTTTTGAGGGTTATTCTCTCCCTCACATCTTCAACCGCCTTTACTAAGTCGTCAATCGTCAGCTCCTTTCTGCCTTCCATCAAAGCTGAGAGCACCGCTTCTCTAACAACAAGCTTCACCTCTGCCCCCGTAAATCCTTCAGTCATCTTGACAAGCTCATTAATTCTGTAGTCTCCAGGGATCTTTTCCAGTGTTAGCTCAAATATCCTTTTTCTTACCTCTTCTGAAGGCTCCGGAAACTCAACTATCTTGTCAAATCTCCTCCAGACTGCTGAATCAAGGAGGCTTGGATGATTTGTGGCTGAGATGAGCAGCACACCATGATCGATCAGATTTATCTCATCTATGGACTTAAGAAGGGTGTTCACTGCTCTTTTAACTGCCGCATGTTCATCACTGGTTCTTGTTTTTGCAACATAGTCAAACTCATCAATGAACAGTATGCACGGGGATAGCTTTTTTGCAATCTCAAATACTTTCTCTATGTTCTTCGAAGTCTCTCCCAGAAACTGACTTGTAATCATCGAGAGCTTAACTTCTACGAGAGGGAGAAGAAGTTTCTTGCTTAGATGTCTTGCCGTTGTTGTTTTTCCGGTTCCGGGTGGCCCAATAAAGAGGAGTTTTCCTATTTCCCTCAATCCAACATCTCTGAGCCAGTCTCTCTCCTCAATTGCTATCTCAATCTTTCTTATCTCCTTAAGCTGCTCATCATCAAGAACAACCTTGGATAAATCATCATCTAAATCCTCGGGGGAGAATATCCTTACAAGTCCCAGCATTTCTGCAGTTGATTCATCCTTCATGAGTTCGTCTATAATCCCTTTCAACCACTCCGAATCACTGTACCTTGGTTTGCGGTATTTCTTTGCCTCTTCATAGGAGACTCCGGTTGAATCATAGCTCTCATAAAAGTAAGCAAGTACAGGGTTTCTCCTTATCAGATCAAAACCATTTTTCAGCATCCATTTAACAGCGACATCAAATGAGGTGATCTTTATCTGCCTGTTAAATGAATTGACGTCAACAAATGGAAGTTTCCTGAGCTCTTTCTCATCGTACTCAACAAATCCTTTCAGTATGTTTTCCTTAACAACAAGTGGTCTTTTCAGTCCGCCATTCGTATAGAATATTTTCCTTATTTCTTTGGGAATGTCATCTTCCGTGAGATTTTCATGCCTGTTGAATATCTCTGCTGTAAGCAGGAGCTCCACCACTCTGGCAATCATTGACAACACCTCACAATCCCAGAACTTTCTATCGGTTTGTTTTTAACCTTTTTGGATGTGCCCCTCCACAATTTCAAATCCGAGATTCTCATCCACGAGTGTCCTTATCAGATCCTCAATCAATGACTCTGTAACAACAGCAACAACACCACTGCCCTGATGGGCTGCCTCAATGCATACATTTTTGGCTCCGAAGAATATGGGCTCAACTCCAGCTTTTCTGCATGAAACAAGAGCTTCAAGCCCCATTGCAACAACAATATGCCTTCTCTTTTGCTTGATTATATTTTTCAGAAGTTCAATATCCACACTCTTGCTTCCACCACTTTCAACCATTGGAACCCTGAATACTACAATCTCCCCCTTTGAGGGAGGTATGAACTGGCCCCCAGGCTTTACAAGAACATCCTCCCCATCCTCTGCATCACTCATTGCAGTTCCATTGCCATCAGAATTTTCCCTTGCGTATATGAACCCATCCTCGAACCAGTACTCCACTCTCTCCCCAGATCTTATTTTCCCCATAGCAAGGGCAACAATGGATGAGGAATGAACTCTGTTGAGGACTTCCTGGGTGAAGAGGTGGAGATCAAGAAGATTTCTGTTCAGCCATTCCCTCCCATTCTCAGTTAGCTCGTAATAACCTTTGTGCACAACCCTTATCATTTCTTCAGCAATAAGTTCCTTGAAATGCTCTGAAACAGCCTGAGGTGTTACGCTTATCTTTCTTGCAATATCTCTTTGATTGCATTCAGGATTCTTCATGAGTTCAGAAAGTATCAGCAATCTGACTGTGTCTTTCCTGCTTAGAAGAACCTTCATCAGCAGAATTTCATCTGAAAATTTTTAAATCTTTTCTGATAAGGTATGATGAAAAAAATGAATGGATAAATTACAATTATCTACATATGTATGGATACGTATTTAGCCAAAGTAACGCTAAATAAAGCTTTTATACGGTATGATAATGAGGAATTTTGGTGGTGCTGAATGCACAAAGAAGAGCTGGTCTTTCTGCACTTAACCTTGTTCCACGTTAAGAGATTTCTTGAAGAAGCTGGTCTTACAAACGGATATTTCAGAGAGTATGAGGAGCTCGGTATACAGCCTGTACACATACATAAAAGCAAGAATGACCATAAAAGAGCAATAT
>JALURI010000150.1 GCA_027016965.1 Geoglobus sp. | reverse complement strand
ATTCCTTTTTACGAGAAATGTTCGGATGTGGGATATTTCCATATCTACATTCCTGAGAGTGTTCAGAAGATACTCACAGGACTTTTTCGCTTCAATAACCTTTTTCTCGGAATAGTCCAGGGGATGCCTGTAATGAGCTGAAAGGAGAAGATACCTTAGAGCCATACCTCCATGTTTCTCAACCACATCCCTTATCCTCACAATGTTTCCAAGACTCTTACTCATCTTTTCTCCATTAACTGTCACGAAATTGTTGTGGACCCAGTATTTTACCGGCTCATGACCGTACATTCCAAAGGTCTGGGCTCTTTCATTCTCATGATGGGGAAAGATCAGATCCATCCCACCTCCATGAATATCAAATGGTATTCCGAGTATTTTTGATGACATAACACTGCATTCTATGTGCCATCCCGGTCTTCCATATCCCCAGGGCGAATTAAAATAAGATTCTGCCCTAAAATCTTCATCCTTGGCAGTTTTCCATAGTGCAAAATCCCTCGGATCTCTCTTTTCTGGATCCGGTTCAATTCTGTGTTTTCTAAGCTCTTCTGTCGAAATTTTTGAGAGCTTTCCGTAACTTTCGAATGAAGGTACATGGAAATAAACGTCCTCACCTATTTCCCTCTTAACAGTGTAAGCATAACCCTTCTCAATCAGGATTCTAACAGCCTCAATTATATCAGGGATGAATTCAGAAACCTTTGGTCTTACACATTCTTTAACATTCAGCTCTTCAATATCCTTAAGAAACTCGTTCATGAACTTTGAAGAAATTTCAAGCGCCCTCTTTCCATCCTTTACTGCTCTGTTTATTATCTTATCATCTATATCTGTGAAATTCTGGACCATCGTGACTCTATACCCTTTAAACTCAAGAAACCTTCTGAATGTATCAAATAAAACCACATTCCTTGCATGTCCGATGTGAGAGTAATCATAGGCTGTTATACCACAGACATATATTTTTACTTCTTTCCCAATATCGAGTTTTACAACTTCTCCGCTCATGGTATCGAAAATCTTCATAAATCCACTGATTCCCTTTTAATTTAAATCAGTTGCTGGAGTTGAGCTTGAGTGGGTGGATTACTATCGAAATTAGCAGGGAAGGAAAGAATAAGAAAATACAGGATATACTCAAGAATGACCGACATAAGATCAATATCTAGAAGATATTTCGTCATCGGCTTCTTTGATGGAGTTCTGACAATCATGGGACTTGTGATGGGTGCACATTTGAGTGGAGAAGCAAGCGGGCAGATGATATTTACAGCAGGTGTTGCAACAGCTCTTGCTCTTGGGATATCAAGTGGGTGGGGTGCTTTTGAGGCAGAAAGGGTTGAGCAGAAGCTTATGGCAATGAAAAAAAGAAGAGCACTTCTAAAAGCAGATGGAGAGCAGTGTCTGATAGATGATGCCCATGAGTTTGCAATGAGGGTGAGCTCATTTATTCATGCCATCGCTCCAATTCCCGCAGGTATTCTTCCCATAACACCATACCTGTTTTTAAATGAGTCTGAGGCATTTCCTGTATCTGTGAGTGTCGGGTTCCTTCTGTTGTTTGTGGTGGGAATGTCACTGGGGAGGGTTTCAAGGGAGAACCTGCTTAGGTCAGGAGCCAGAATGGTTATTGCTGGAGTTATTACACTTCTGGTTGTCACAATACTCAGTCCCGCTCATTTTTAGTTGCTAAACCAGAGATCAACATTGGATCAATTAATTTTATCAATGGATGCTAATTATAAACTCTGATATGACTGAAAATCAGGAGATTTACGAAAGAGCTCTTGACATTCACAGAAAATATGAGGGGAAAATCGAAACCATACCTAAAATCCCTTACAGAGGACTTGACGACTTCACATACCTCTACACTCCCGGAGTTGCAAGAGCATGTCAGGAGATTGAGAAAAATCCTGATGAGGCTTACGAACTTACCTGGAAATCAAACAGCATTGCAATAGTTACAGATGGCTCCAGAACTCTTGGACTTGGCGATATTGGAAGTCTTGCCTCTCTGCCGGTTATGGAAGGAAAAGCACTAATCTTCAAGCTTTTTGGTGGTGTTGATGCTGTTCCGCTCCCTATAAACGAGCACGATGCTGACAGATTTGCTGAGATAGTTGAGAAGATTTCCCCTTCCTTTGGAGGCATAAACCTGGAGGACATAGAGAGCCCTAAGTGTTTCTATATCCTTGAAAAGCTGAGAAAAAGTCTGGAAATCCCAGTATGGCATGATGATCAGCAGGGAACTGCAACCGCAACACTCGCAGCATTATTTGGCGCACTGGATGTTGTTAAAAAGAAAATCGGGGAAATTAAAGTAGCTGTTATAGGTGTTGGGGCAGCAAACACCGCAACAATAAAACTTTTACTTAAAGCTGGAGTGCCAGGTGAACATATCATCCCTGTTGATTCAAGAGGCATACTTTATGATGGCAGAAGCGATATAACTTCTGCAAATTACAAGAGATGGATTGCTCAGAACACCAATTTGGAAAAAAAAGGTGGTGGGATGGAGGATGCAATCAAGGGAGCGGATGTTGTGATAGCTGCCAGCAAGCCAGGGCCCGGAATAATCAGGAAGGAATGGATAGAAAAAAT
Source organism: Geoglobus sp. (assembly GCA_027016965.1). The sequence continues at coordinate 1,186 of JALURI010000150.1, read as the reverse complement.
GAACGATGATGCTATCATCTTTGCAATGGCAAATCCCGTTCCGGAGATACTGCCCGAGGATGCAATTGAGGCAGGAGCGAGAATTGTTGGGACAGGCCGGAGTGATTACCCAAATCAGGTGAATAATAGCCTTGTTTTTCCCGGGGTATTCAGAGGGGTTTTAACAGTCAGAGCGAAAGAGATAACTGATGAAATGGCAATAGAAGCAGCTAAAGCAATTTATGAATTTGCAAAACCAAGCCTAAGTGAGGAGTACATCATCCCACATATGGACGAATTTGAGGTTCACCAATGGGTTGCTGTCAGAATCGCAGAGACGGCAGTGAAAGAAGGACTGGCAAGAAGACAAATGAAAAGGAAGGATATAGAAAAAGAAATAAGGAGAATCCTTGATTACACCCATGTAAAAATAAAACTCATAACAGAGCTCAAAGATAGAATTACCTGAGGTATTTAACAGCTAACTTCCTCCACGCTCTCAATGAACTCGATTTTATCGGGGATTTTTTCCATTTTTATAATCTGGAAAGGTCTTGTAATAACCTGAGTGACAAGGCATGTCTCAGAGGGTACGAGATTCTTTACGTAAACCCTCACAACCCCCTCCTCTTCAATTATCCTGTCAACTGTTATGGCATATCCCCCCATTTTCTGCTCACCCATGAATAGAGCGATCACAGTATATCTCTCAAAATCTGGAGGTTGGAATATCATTCCTGTCTCATTTATAAAATCTCTAAAGTCTTTCTCATCCTGGATTACTATAAACTTTTTTTCTGAAAAAGGGGCATAGTATTCATTATACATAACCTCAAATCGAATCTTTTCTCCTGTTTCTTCATTACCAGCACATCCTGTAAATGCAATTGCAGCGAAGATCAAGAAAAACACGATTCCCTGGATTCTGATACCGTATAAGGACATAAAAGGAGTTATCGATCTGAGGGGTTATAATACTTTCTGATTTATCATTCTGGTTTCAATATGTGCTTGAGAGTGTCTCGCTAAGTTTATATATTACAAAAAATAATAACAATTTGACCATGTACGTCCTCACGATTGACGTTCTTCAGTACGACTGTCCTTTTGTGATAACCTCAAACGACCTCGATGTTTCCTATTTTGGCACTTACTGGGATTTTCAGGAAGATTCTTTTGTTGTGAGAGGATATATAATCGCAAAAGA
>JALURI010000149.1 GCA_027016965.1 Geoglobus sp. | reverse complement strand
GGGAAGACAACTTTCATTCAGAAATTCGTAAAAAAGCATCAGAACTATGAAAACAGGAAGTTTGCCATTCTGATCAATGAATTTGGTGATATTGGCGTGGATGGAGATATACTGAAAAATAACGGACTTGAGATCATAGAACTGCCAAGTGGGTGCATATGCTGCTCACTTCGCATGTCCCTGCCTGAAACCATAGACAGGATATTTCAGGAAATTAAGCCTGATGTCTTGCTGATAGAACCTTCAGGCATCGCAACACCGTACAGCGTAATTGAGGCAATAAAAAACAGCAAACATGCTGAAAAATACAGAATAAAACCCCTCATCTGTGTTGTGGATGCATCTGCGTTTCAGGAAATGATTGGTGATTTCGGAAAATTTTATGGTGAACAGATTGAGGCTGCCGATGTACTGCTGATAAACAAGATAGACTTGGTGGATGATGCTGAACTTGATAAAATTGAAAAGAGGGTCCAGGAGATCAACCCGAGTGCATTGACAGTCAGAACATCATACTGCAGAACCATACCTGAAGTTAAGGAGGCCGCGCACAAAGCAAGTGGGAGTGGTTCTGATTTGGATGTCTTTCTGGAAACCATCTCAATCTCCCCTGTGAGACATATGAGCAAGAATGAGCTGGAATATGCAATTCAGAATGTAATTGAGGGAAGATTTGGTGAGGTGATCAGAGCAAAGGGCTTTGTAAACTCAGATCATATGTACCTTTTTCAGATCTCCGGAAAAAATTATGAGATAAGAATAATGAAAAATGGTGAGAGTGGTGACGTTTTGCCTAAGGCAGTATTCATAGGACGTAACTTGGATTCAGAAAATCTCAGAAAACTGTTTGGCTGAGTGAGAGGAGAACGATCTGAAAATATCATCAGAGTGCATCCCCTCTTGAAATTACGGTATAGGTATCAAGTCTGTCCTCTGCCTCCCTCATTTTTTCATGAAGGTCTTTTAGAAATTCTCTGACATTTTCAACGGCAATCTTCTTGCACTGTCCGCACAGCATCTTTCCCACTCTGCAATCTCTTTCAATTTCATTCAGCTCTGTGTCACTGAGAAGATGGATCGTGTACATCTCAAAAATGACACATTTATCAGGCTGCCCCCCAAGTCTTCTCTGTTCCTCAGCTGTAGCTCTTCCCCCTGTCAGAGCATTTCTTATCTTTTTTTCAGCCTGATCTGGTGAGTCAAGCAGTGAGATAAAGCTTTCAGGCTTGGAAGAGCTCATTTTTCCCCCCTGAAGACCTGTTATGAATTTGTGGTAGGTTGATGATGGCGGAATAAATCCATAGCCTCCCAGTTTGATTTCAAGATCTCTTATGGCATCTTCAATCTCCCTATCATCTCCAAAAACATCCACATGCTCATCAAAGAATTTCATCTGGAAATCCAGAGCTTCAATTTTTTTAAGAAATGTCTTTCCCTTCCTGCTTCTAACCCTTACCCCATCTTCGATCCTTTCAAAAGCGTAAACCGAGATCCTTGCAGACAGGTCCCTTGTGAGTCTCAGATGTGGATCCTGATCAGCTCCAACCGGCACAACAGTGGGCTTAGGTCCACCATAATACCCCAGTTGAGGGAGCAGAATATCGCCAGCCTGAACTGCTGTGACAAACATCTTTGCCAGAATTGTCTCTCCATTGAATCCATATATCGCCCTAAGCTCGCTCCAGTTAACCTCCTCTGAAAGTTCAAAGGCAAGATCCTTTACAGGCTGATTTGCACTCTGAAAATAAATAACCGAGTTTTCATTCAGGCCAAGAGCTATAATTGCTTTAACATACTCCATTCCAATTTTATGTGTTTCCCTCCAGCTCATTCCTCTGACTGCATGGGCTTCCATGTCTGCTATGCCAACAAAAGCAACTCCACCCTTTTCATTATGCCATATAATCTCATCCATTGTCATTTTATGCCCAAAATGGGGCAGACCGGATGGCATGAAACCCGACATGACTGCAAATTCCTTTCTGTTTTTCATGGCATCAACTATTCTCCAGTAATCCCTGTGACCAAAAATCACACCTCTCCTCATCAGATGCATTGGATCATCAATTTCAGATAGAAGTGTGGAAAATGGCTCCATTCCGAATTCTCTGATGAGCTTTCCATAATCAACCTCTCCTGTAACCTCCCAGGGTGATATCATGGAACCAAATTTCATAGTGCAATTAAAAACGTTTTTCAAAAAACAGGAGAGAAAGTATTTTAATCCGTTAATACATGTTTTGTCATGACAAAAACTTCACTTGGTCTGGAAGAGAATGTAGAGGGGTTGCTGTGCTACCTTCTCGGGTTTATAACCGGAATAGTTTTTTACGTGCTGGAAAAGGAAAGCAAATTTGTCAGATTTCATGCAATGCAGTCCATTGTCGTCTTTGTTGGAATTTTCGTACTTCAGAACGTATTTGCATTCATACCATTCTTTGGAATGATGGTTTCATGGCTCATAGGGATTCTTGCATTTGTGCTCTGGATAATTCTGATGATAAAGGCATATCAGGGTGAAATGTTCAAGGTTCCGATTGCCGGAGATTTTGCCGAGAGGTATGTTTGATCAGACCATCCACCGGATATAGGCACTCAGAACAATGGCAAGGATGCCAAGCAGAAGATTTGTGTAGGCAAAGAACCTGAAAATGGAGGTTGCAAATCTAATCTCCTTAACAAGTTTGAGGAACTCGCCTGTATAGCCTACAGGTCTGTATTTTTTCAGAATTCCAATGCCATGGGGAGATGCTTTGATCTCTTCTGTCAGATCTTTCCAGGCTTCATGTTTTCCCGCATGCTTTCCATCCTTCCATAAATTACTTTCTGACAGGTCAAAAACAAGCCCTCCAACAGTGACAAGAATTCTCCTGCCTTTTTCAAGAGCATCGAATCTTTCAAGGTCGGTTATATCAACTTCAGGCAATATTCTGGAAGTTCTGAATTTTCTGTTGAGATAGAATGTCAGAGTAAGTGCTGTGGAGACCATGAAAAGATAGATCAGAATTTTTGCCAGAACAATTCTACCGTTTTCTGACTGAAAGAGGTTTTCAAAGGAGCTGAATTTGTAATATGTCATCACAGCACCGCTCAACCCAGTACCAAAGATACCTGTCCATCCGAGGACCAGCTCCCTTTTTGGTGCACCTCCCAATGCTACAATATCGGGGGTATGAACAAGATGGACAAAGAATATGGCTCCAATCCATAAAACAACAGAGAAGAGATGAACTGATCCTACTGCAAAAAAGATCCTTTCATCCACAACCTTCTCCGGAGGCCATTTGTGAGTGATGCTGAACGCCTTTCCCACATCATTCAGTTCACCTGTCGATGGACTGATATGGCAAGCTTCACATTTCTGGCCGGTTTCCTCTGAATACTTTGGCAGAGCCATCACAGGAGATACCAAAACAACAAGCATCAACATGAATGCCAGTCTTAACATCACAGTAATTTCATTCTCCCTTTTCAATTTATGCCTTACTGTCTCCCATCGGAAAGTTTTTTTATAGGTGATGTAATATTGTCCCATGGGGTTTCTGGGCACAAGGGCAAGCAGCTTCTCTGATACAAGTCTCGTACTTGAAATTTTGATAACGGCTGCATTCTTCCTTGGATTCTATTTTGCCAGAAAAAGGAACATTTCTGCCCACTACAGAACAATGGTGGCGGCATTTATATTAGAATCATCATTTTTGGTGAGCTACATGATAAAATCACTAATTGAGGGAAAGACAGAATTTACCGGACCTGTATTCATTAAAAACTACGTTTATCTGCCTGTTGTGATATTCCACTCAGCCATCTCAATTGTTGTTC
>JALURI010000148.1 GCA_027016965.1 Geoglobus sp. | reverse complement strand
TTGTAACCCTGATGAGAATGCTGTTAGCCTCGCTTGGTGGCCTGTAAGGCGGGAGTTCAGGCATGGATTGTAATTGTGTGTTAAGGTATTTTAACTTAGAGCCGATTTTACACCCAAAAACATCATTGAATTTCACAGACAGGTAAAGGACAATACCGCAGAGAAAAGGATAAAAAATCTCCGCTATTAAACATCAGCCAATGTCCGAACTTCTGAAAATGCTGAAAAATTCAGGTGCGATAAAGAAGGGTGAGTTCATCCTGTCATCAGGCAAAAAAAGCACCATATACATTGACATAAAGCATGCGATCACTAACCCCGAAATTCTGAATGAAATTGGAGAGAGGATGTCTGAAAAACTTGAAGGTTTGTATTTTGACAGGATAGCATGCATAGAACTTGGTGGAGTTCCTGTCGCAGTTGCCCTTTCCTTAAAACTGTTCAAACCTCTTGTGATCTTCAGAAAGGTAAAAAAAGAGCACGGAGTTCAGGATGACAGAATCGGAAAGATTGAAATGGGGGATAGAGTTGTTGTTGTGGAGGATGTCATAACAACCGGAAAGTCTGTAAAAAATGTGATAGAGAGGGTTGAAAATTCAGGTGGGGAAGTTGTTGCCGTAATTGCTGTTGTTGATAGAGAGGAGAGTGATCTGAATCCCTTATCTCTCCTAAGATTATCTGAAATCCTGAAATACTGCTGAGAGGCTTTCATAAGATATTTCAATCCCCCCCCTTCTCATGTACTCAATAATGTCATTCAGTTCATACCTGGGATTGAATCTGTAACTTCTGAGAGACCTCCTTACATCCTTTTCACTGAATTCAAAAAGAGATGATATCTTCTCCACGTTTATTTCTGCACTTTCAAAATCCTCAATGAATTTTTCCGATTCATCTGGGTTTTTACGGAGATATTCTGTGTTGAAAGCGAGAGTACAGCATGGATAATCTCCTTCAAGCTCTCTAAATGGAGTTTTTTCCCTGTCAAGAGAGGAAAAGTATGGTTCCCATATTGCAACACCCTCAACCTCTGAAAGACTGGAAATCAGGCATTCAGGACTCTGGCAGTACCTGAAACTTTTTATATCGAATCTATCTCTGACTGCCCTCAGATTCATCTCCATGGCAGACATTTCTGTTGTTGCAAAAATTCCATTGTCTGAGTCTCCAAAAACAACACCACTGCCATTCTCTGCTACAACACATCTTACCTTTATTGTCTTCATCATGACACCAAATAAAATCTGGGTGGCGAGAGGACTTGCTCCTATGTCTATTTTGCCCAGTGCAAGATCTCTTGTCAGATCTATTGCATTCCTGTAGATTATGAAGGAGTATTCACCAGAGCTTACAAGTTTTGCATATTCAACAGCCTTTAAAATTCCAACCTTCGTGCTACCCTCGGAGTATTCTTTTAACCATACCTTCAGATTTTTCCCGGCTTCTTTTTTTCTGACAACAATGCCCTCAAGTTCGAGATTCGTAAGCACTTCTGAAATTCTTGATTTTGAGGCATTCAGCAATTCAGGCAATTCAGCCTGAAGTATTCCATCAAACTTTCGCTCCTCAAGGAGCCTGAGTATTCTGTCCTCAAGCATCATTCAGTATTTAGTCAAAGCTTAAATATTGTTTATGCATATCCTATATGAGGTGGAGAATTATGACCAATGAAGTTAGCAGGATAATCACCCTTTGTGGCAAAAACTGGGCTATAACAGGTACAGAATTCATTTTTCTCGGAGGTAAGGAAGAATGCGAGTCATGCAGATTGAGAAAAGTGTGCCTTAAGCTCAGAGTTGGAGCGAAATACAAGATTGTTGGTCTTAGAAATGGTGAAATTCAGCCCTGCCAGCTTCATGATGATGGAGTTATAGCTGTTGAGGTTGTTGAACTTCCAATTCTTCTTGCGGTTGATGCAAAGACCGCTGTTGAAGGTGCAAAGATCAGGCTTAACGGGAGATGCCAGAGAGTAGATTGCGGATTTTTCAATCTCTGCAACCCTGCCCAGATTGCAAGAGACGAGAGTGTTATAATTGAAAGCGTTGGAGAGTCGTTTGAATGTCCTGGTGGGAAAACGATGAAGATCGTGGAGGTCAGGAGACTGGAGTGATGTCTATTTACCCAGAAGGATTTTCATAAGGCTGAGTCCGTTAATCACTCCCAGTTTTCCTTTTTTGCATTCAGATTCAGAAAATCTTCTCACATCATCCTTTCTGCTGTTTTTTATTGTAAATGGAACCGGCTCTGATGTGTGAGTTCTGAGACTTACAGGGGTAGGATGATCTGGTATGAGAAGAATTTTTGTCTCATCAAGTTCAATCCTGTCAAGAAGATAGCCAAGAATTTTCTCATCATACATCAGAATCGCCTCAACCTTTTTTTCCGGATCGCCCTCGTGACCGACCTCATCAATACCCTCTGTGTGAACCAGAACAAAATCCCTCCTCCTGAGTTCCATTAAAACAGCTCTGGCAATCCCCCTGTAGTTTGTGTCAACGTAAGCTGTCATTCCATCAACCTCAACAATGTTCATACCAAGCCCTTTCCCTATGCCCCTCAGCAAGTCAACCTCACTTATCATGCTTGCATTCAAACCGTATTTCTTTTTAAAATCTGGAAAATGGGGTCTTTTTCCGCCACTCCACGGCCATATCATGTTGGCTCTTGATCTCATACTCTCAAGAACATCCCTGCTCCACTCCATGAGCTCAAGCAGTATCTCTCCAAGCTCATTTTTTTCAGGCAGATATCTCTCAAACCTCTCCTCCATTATGTCATGTGGTGCATGAGTTAGCGGGATTTTTCCAAAGTTTTTGCTGAGTGACAGAATACCTCTGAAAGAAACCCCATGATGAAAATGAACAAATTCATAGGGTTTTTCCATTTCAAGGGCTCTGAACGCCTGTTTTGCCTCAGCATCGCTAATTCGATTACCGCTGTAGTCAACCATTACACCCTTATCCACAAAAACAAGATTGCATCTGAAAAAGATATTTCCATCAACATCCATTGAGAGAGCTTCAATTGGCCCTCTGCCTGTGTAGTATTTTCTGGGATCAATTCCGAGGATTGTCAGATTTGCAATGTCACTTCCCGGCTCAAATCCATCAGGAATTGTTTTTGCAAGACCGCAAACACCTTCCTTTGCAAGATAGTTCATGTTTTCAGGGTTGGCATACTCAAGGGGTGTTTTGTTGCCAAGCTCCTCACATTTCCAGTCTGGAAGACCATCAGGAATCAGAATCAGGTACTTCATGGGTTACCTCCCGAGAATCATTGATCTGAAGGCATCTGCAGATCTTGCAGCACTGTTTGCAATCTCTCCAAGCTTCACAACAATTTCATTAAGCAGAATTAGCTCCATGATATTGGTATGGGTGGAGCTGAATATCTTTCTGTGTATCTCAATCTGAATCTTGTCACACTGATGCTCAAGTTCCTCAACAACAGGAACGTGCTCTATTGTGTCCCTGATTTCCTTCTTTGAAAATGATGTGGCTATGAGGTTTTTCATGTGATCAACAAGTTTCTCATACTCTCTGACGGTCTCCTCTATCTTTTTAAGCAGGCTGATCATGAGCTCCCAAAGCTCATCATCAACCGAGAATTTTCTGTAGGAGAGCATATGGGCAACATGTTCTGTGTTGTCTATTATGCTGTCCTGAACCTTGAGAAACTGAAGTAAATCTTGCCTATCAACAGGCATTAAAAGTGATTTTGTAACATTTCCCCTGATTTCGTGCTTTATCTTATCAGCCTCATACTCCATAGAGTCGATTTCCTTTTCAAGGGCTTTTACCCTATCAAAGTTCCCGCCAACACACGCCCGAAACTGTTCTATCAGCTTTTCTACTGCCTCTCCGCACAGCTCCGCATGTCTGTGTAGATCTTCAAATGGTGAGTATCCAAACACATCAGTGACACTCCTTACAAATTTCATGCAAACACCACCATCATTGTGTAAACTGCCATTGTTATACCTGCCGCCACAGGTACTGTTAGAAGCCATGAGGCTATAATTCTTTTCACTATGGAAAGGTCAACACTTGCAAGCCCACCTGCAAGACCCACTCCTATGACACTGCCAACAAGAGTATGGGTGGTTGATATTGGCATGCCAATGGATGATGCAAAAAGGACGGTGCTTGCTGTGGCAAATTCAGCCGAAAAACCTCTTGATGGTGTAAGCTCAGTTATTCTCTTTCCAACAGTCTCGATAACCCTCCAGCCCCATGTTGCAATTCCGATTGCTATTCCAATACCACCTATGAAAAGAACCCATGTTGGAGTCTGAGCTCCAAGAAATCCAAGAGCTGCTGTCATGGGACCTGTTGCATTTGCAACATCATTGCTTCCATGGGCAAACGCCATGTAACATGCCGTCAGTATCTGAAGGTACTTGAATACCCTCTCAACCTTCACAACATTGTACCTGTCGATTATGGCTATTTTTATGATGGTGAAGAGCAGAAATGCAAGAACAGCTCCTGCAACAGGAGAAAGGATCCAGCTAAGAACTATCCTGTAAAGAACATCCCACCTTATGTCCCATATGGAAAGATAGTTCTGACTGACAGATGCGATACCGAAACCAACCATGGCTCCAACTATTGAGTGGGTTGTGGAAACAGGGAGATGGTAGTATGTTGCCACTGTGATCCAGATGCTGGCAGATAAAATCGCTGAAAGTGCACCAATAGCCACAATGTGAGGGTCAAGGGAATCTATCGGAACTATCCCCTTTGCTATTGTATGTGTTACCTTTTTACCATACAAAACCGCACCTGCAAATTCGAGAACTGATGCAATTATGATAATCTGTTTGAGAGTTAAGGCACCACTGCCGTAGGATGTTGCCATGGAATTTGCAGCATCATTGGCTCCTATATTCCATGCCATGTAAAATCCAACGGCAACTGTCAGAACAGCAACTATCTCTATCATCCTACCCCCTTTTCTCTGATTGAAGGATCTGTCTGAGTTCATCTGGAATTGGTTTTTTCTGATTTCTTTCCAGATCGACCCATACCTGAATCGTTCGGGCTTTTATCACCTCTTCACCTGTTTTCTTGTTTTTTATAGAATAGTGAAATTCCCAGCTTGTTGTTCCAATTTCCCCAACCCATATCTCAACCTCTGCAACATCTTCAAGAAACATCGGGGCTAAAAAATCCATTTCAAGCCTTCTGAGCACAAATGAAGCTTCAATTTTTCCAACTTTTTCCGTGAAAAACTTCACCCTCGCGGTTTCAAGAAATCTGGCGTAAACAACATTGTTCACGTGTCCGAATGCATCAAGATCTCCAAACCAGATTTCAACATCAAACTTCATTGAACAACACCTCTGAGATAATATCAGAGACAGAAAGTGCGCTGACCTGACTCTCAATTGTGTCGGTGGACTTTACCTCACTGACACCTGAAGAGAAAAGCCTGTTGAGAGCATTGAATGCAAAAATACCGTGAACACATGTTGCCTCAATTTTCTTGGCTTTTCCAATAAGCTGTTTCGTTGCAGTGATAACAGTCCCTCCGGTGGAGATAATATCATCCACAATTGCCACCTCTTTTCCCTCAATATCCAAGCTTTTTGGAGCAATTTCCACATTTTCAGCATCTATCCTTCTCTTTTCCAGATAATCAAACTCACATCCTGCAATTTCTGCTGCTCTTCTTACTCTACTCAAAGAGCCTCTATCTGGAGAGAGCATCACAATGTTTCTCCCTCTGTAGTGCTGACCTATTGTTTCCATTGCATCAAGCTCTATCAGCTTTCTGAAGTGTTTCTTTGCCTTCTCACTGTGAATGTTCACAGTAAGTATTCTGTCAGCATAATTTTCTATCAATCTTGCAACTGCCCTTATGCTCACAGCTTCTCCATCCAAAAATGCCCTGTCCTGTCTGGCATATCCCATATATGGGATCACGGCTGTAATGTTCTTTCCTTCAAGAGCATCAAATATGAGCATGAGGTAAACGATGTCCTCATTTGATCTCAGGCTGTTCACAACTGCATAACTGTCATCATCTCCCTTCACCATAACATACAGCTCCCCATCTGGAAATCTCCTGTATGTTGTATCGACAATTTCAAAGCCTGTCTTTTCAGCGATTCTCTGGGTGAGAAGAGGTGATGATGGCCCTGCAATGAGTTTCATGTTTTCAGATGATGCAGGGGTATTATTTTTTTTTCTATATTTTCCCCTCCCTCAAGACATGAAGACCGAGAAGTCCTAAATGGAAGGCGGTGGATACAAGAACTCCATCCAGACCAATCTCTTTTGCCATAAAAAGGTCTTCTCTGCTTTTCAATCCTCCACCTGTTAGAACAGGATGATCTGAGATTTTTACAGCTGTTTCCACAAGTGAAAGGTCAAAGGTGAGACTTCCAACCCTGTGTATCGGAAGAACGATTATTCCTGAAATCCTGTATGAATTCAGGTACTCAATCACCTCTTCCATGCTCTCAAACCTTCTGCTTCTGTCAAGAAGTTTTTCTTTAACATCTATGCTTACAATCCAGTCACCATCTTTTAGCAGCCTTAAATCAAAGGTTTCTGTTCCAAGAACAGGTGTAAAAGGATATGGTTTTTCCTCAATTTTTTCAAAACCAAGGTCAGCTATTGTTCTTTCAACTTTCCCTGAAATCTCCAAAATTGTCTGGAAATTGTCACCTTTGCGTTCAATTCTGTCAAGATCCGCAATGTATACATTTTTCGGTCTGAGGATATTAACAATATTAACAGGATTTGATGTGCTGACAATTTTGCTTGTTTTCGAAATCTCCATGTATTCATCTCTCTTTCCCATTTTACCTGCAACAACCTTCCCATTTCTTATATCCATCACAAAGTACACGTCCATGAAGATAATTTTCAATATCTATATATACAGCTTTACATGGCTTGATGTGATGAAAGTGCTGGTTTCACCCATGAGCATTGAGGAGGCAATGGAATCTTTAAGGGGTGGAGCAGACATAATTGATGTCAAGAATCCTGCTGAAGGTTCTCTTGGTGCAAACTTTCCCTGGATTATAAGAAACGTGAAGGAGCTTGTAGAAAAGCATAACAAACTTCTGAGTGCGACTGTTGGTGATTTAGATTTCAAGCCAGGAACTGCAAGCCTTGCCGCTCTTGGTGCCGCTGTTTCCGGAGCGGATTATATCAAGGTAGGCCTTTTTGGCATAAAAACCGAAAACCAGGTATTTGAGATGATGAGTAATGTGGTCAGAGCCGTAAGAGATTACAACCCCTCTGTGATGATTGTTGCAGCGGGATATGCTGATCACAGCAGAATATGTGCGGTCTCACCACTTTCCATTGCTGAACCAGCCTATAAAGCAGGATGTGATGGAATAATGATTGACACCGCAATAAAGGATGGAAAAAACCTGTTTGAGTTCATGAACCCAGAAACCCTCAGAAAATTTGTGGATCTGGCTCATGAAAGGGGGATGTTTTGTGCACTTGCAGGATCGCTTTCATGGGATCACATCTCATTACTGAAAGAGATAGATCCGGACATAATCGGTGTCAGAACCATGGTGTGTGAGAATGGGAGAAATTCAACGATAAGACACGATCTTGTCGCTAAGTTAATGACCTCTGTAAGGTAGCTGAGCACATCTTTTTCAAAAGCTCCTCTCCCTCTCTTGTTCCCTTTGCAAACAGAACGTCCCCAGCAGCCATTCTCGTTGTTGCTCTTGGCTTTGTTATCCACCTGTTTCCTCTCTTGATAGCAACAACATGCATTCCTGTATTTGATTCAACTCTCGCCTCCCCAAGTGTTCTGCCATCAAGCTCACATCCCTGTGCAACCTCAATCACACTAAGTATTTCATCGCTTTCCATCATCGCCGATCTGAAAACAGGATGTATCTCTTGCTTTTTCACGACTATCCCCGATATCTCCTTTGCTGCATCTGCAATTATCTCTGATGAATAGGCTATGTCTATGAGAGACATTAAAACCTTGAAATCCTCCTTATCAGATTTTCTAACCGCATGCAGAACCCAGTTAACAAGCTCAAGCTTGAGCTGATCTATTTTTTCTTCCAGATAGTAAACTTCATTGGCTATCTCTTCGTTGTAATATAGAAGAGAGGAGTACCCAAGATCAACAGATAATTCTGAAAGATCCTTCATCTCTATGAGTATGTCAACAGACTTTTCGAGCTCTCTTTCCTCTATCTTTGTCTCCATGTAGTTTTCGACCTTTCCAGAAACAATCTTCATAAATTCACCAATTCCCGATATGTCACCTCTTGCAATCAAAACATCTCCTTTCAGTATTTTCGTGTCTCTATCTGGGTCAAATAGCCAGTCAAATCCCCTTTTAATTGCTATAACTCTCATTCCGGTTCTGCTGTGAAGTCTTGTTTCTCCAAGAGTTCTGCCTGCAACCTCAGACTCTTCATGAACCTTCGCTCTGACAAGGGTCTCCTCGCTTTCAAGCAGGATCTCATTTATCAATTCCTCCGAAAGCTTGAAGCCTCTCAAAACAAGAGTTGCAATGTCAGCAGCAGCTTCACCTATTTTTTGAGCTGATGAGGCAATTGAAAGTATTGAAGAGACCATTTCAGCCTCTTCCACCCTTCTTCCTGCGAGAATCGAAACAACCCTCAGATTTCTCAGAAGTTCCTCAATTTTTTCCTCAAGATCAAGGACCTCCTCTGCTATATCCTCATTGTCAAAAAGAATTGCCGAATAAGCGAGATCAACCATGAGTTCAGTGGTATCTTTAATCTCAATAAACAGATCTTTCACAGTTTTTGGCATCTCAACTGATATTTTCCTTGGAGCTTATTTAAAGCTTTTCATGGGAGAACAGCCAGTAAGAGTTATATAATCTATCAGCGAAGAATTTTTGAGAGACGGTATGAAATCGCCATGTGAGGTATTTGCTTCAAGGGTAATTCCTGTAATTCGAGGGGAAATAGCAAGAGAACTTGTTGCAAGGGGATATAAGAAAAAAGAAGTAGCACAGCTGCTGGGTATTACAGTAGCAGCAGTCAGTCAATACGTTCATGGAAAAAGAGGAGTAGGAGGGACTGAAGCTTTAAAGAAGAGAATAAAAAAGATTGCTGATGAGATCGAGGAAGGAAAAATAACTGAAAAAGAGCTGAGTTTGAAGCTCTGTGAGCTCTGCACTCTGGTCAAAAGGGAACAGAATGCTGAGCAGGTTTAAGCCGATAATTTCAGTTATTCTCCAACCCCTTACCGAAAAAATTGCAAGCTTAGGTGTAAAACCAAACCATCTCACAGTTCTCGCAATTTTGATTGGCCTGGGCTCAGCATACTTCATTCTGACCGGAAAAGTTTTTGAGGGAGTTGCCTTTCTCTTTCTCAGCGCATTTCTGGACGCTCTTGATGGTGCACTTGCACGAAATGAAAATTTAAAATCAGAATTTGGTGGATTTCTTGACTCTGTTATGGACAGATATGTTGATGCAGCCATTATAATCTCAATCGGGATCCATGCAGATCAGATTCTTCTTGCATCTCTGGCTGTTGTTGGTGCACTTATGGTCAGCTACACAAGGGCAAAGGCAGAGCAGATAATTGATAGATGTGATGTGGGCATTGCTGAAAGAGGTGAGAGAACAATAATACTCATTGCCGGTCTGATGCTTGATCTGAACTATTACTCTCTGCTTTTGGTAACAATTCTGTCACACCTCACAGCAATCCACAGGATCATCTTTACATATGGTCAGAGCAGATAGTAGCTCTCAATCCCAAGAACTATCAGCAGGGATCCAAGAGCGATGTTTCTGCTGAGATTCTCTATTTTTCCCATTGTGAGTGCCGTTAGAATCAGTGTAAAAAGCGGATAAGTGCTGAGAACAGGCTCAACAACACTCAATGGTTGATTTATCAATGCTTTATATCTCAGGTAATGTCCCGCTCCAACAAAAATTCCGGCTGGAATAAAAAACCTCTCACCTCCTCTTTTTCTGTAACTAAAGAAAAAAGGAAACAGTGCTGTTGAGATCACGTATCCAATTGCACTCCCAAAAACAGGGTCTGGATTTATATGCATCCCAGTTTTCACTATCGCAGATGAAAGAGCTGTTGTAACTCCCGTAAGAAGGGCAAGAGCAATTCCTTTCAGATCCCCAACACCCTCCGGAGTGGAGATCAGATATATTCCGGCAAAAATGAGCACAGCCATCAGAACGACCTTTATCCCAATTTCCTCTCCCAGAGCAAAACCAAATATCACTGCAAAGAACATTCTTGTTGCAGAAATACTCCCTGCTGAATTTGCCCCAATTCTGCTTATTGCATTGTAGAATGCGGTTCTTGCAACAAGGAAGTGGAGAATGCCTGCAACAATCATCAGTAGTAAGAATTTCGGATTGACAAAAAGTCTGTTTATTGAGAGGATGGAGAAAATGATTGATGTTGTGATAAGGCTAACAAGAGCTCCATAATTTGCATCCCCATACTCAACACCCTTTCTTATGAAAATCTGATGAAGACTGAAAAGAAATGCAATCAATATCAGATCGATCATTCTCTCATGGCAGTAATCAGCTTTACATTTATGACTCCCTTTGTAGAGCTAATTCTGTCAACAAGTTTCTTTATTTCTTTCATGTTACCTCTGACAAGAATCATCTCCAAGCACATTTCAGAGTTCAGGTGGATGTGGAGTGTTGTGGTTATTATCTCATGAAAATCATGCTGTAAGTTTATGATTGAATCATTTATGCCCTTTATGGAGTGGGTGTAGATCACATTTACAACCCCAACCACCTCTCCCTCCTCCCTTTCCATCCACTTGTATTCAAGAATGTAATTCCTTATTGCATCCCTTATTGCCTCACTTCGGGATGAATATCCTCTGTTCAGGATGACAGAATCAAATTCTTCAAGTAGATTCTTGGGAAGGCTTACACCAATTCTCGCGATGCTCTCTTCCATAATTGAAGATTAAAATATCAGTATAAAAAACTTCATCACAAATTTTTGAAAAACAGTTCCGGATCAGGTCTGTCTGTATGCATCCAGAACCGCATTGACGATTTTCTCTCTTGCCTCTTTGCTTGTTGGATGAAATATATCCTGATAGCTTCCATCCTTCGCCTTTCTTGAAGGCATACTCACCCAGAGTCCATTTTCATTTTCAAGAACCTTCAGCCCCTTTACAACAAATTCTCCATCAAGGCTAACAGATGCGTATGCCTTGACCGCACCTTCTCCCTTGGATTTATATATTCTAACTTCGGTTATTTCCACCAATTTTGACTCCTCCTGCTTTCTGTTCCTCCTTCTTAGGCTAATCAGTATTTAAAGGTTTTGCCCTCTCGTTTACAAGCTCAACAATGTCTCGAACCTCAATCTTTTTATCCGCTGCATGAATGAGATGGAGCTTGCAGAAGGGGCATGCAGAAACAATCATCTCTGCACCCGTTCTTTTTGCTTCATCTATCCTTTTACTGCCTATATTC